>DUUZ01000198.1 GCA_012841255.1 Clostridiaceae bacterium | reverse complement strand
GGATCTACATGCTGCTCCAAAGGGGCCTGACAGAAAATCGCTTATGACAAAGGAGATGACCGGAATGCGGATCGCTCTTTACCCCAACCGAGACCGGGATCCTGGCTACGGCGTCACCCGCCGCCTTATTTCACGCGCCCAGGATCTGGGAGCTGAAGCGGTCATTGAGGAGGGCGTGGCCCCCGACCTGGAGTCGGATGGCCTGATCCGGGCTTCCTATTCCACCTGCGATCTCATGATCTGCCTGGGCGGGGACGGGACCTTTCTCTCGGCGGCCCACCACGACAGCGGCCGGGGCTTGCCCAAGATCGGCATCAATCTGGGGAGCGTGGGTTTCCTGCAGGAGATCGACATCGACCGCATGGACCAGGCGGTGGACCGCCTGATCAAGGGCGAGTACGAGATCGAGGAGCGGCTCCTTTTGACCACAGCCTGCTATGACACCGGCGGCCACAAGGTCCTGGTGGATGAGGCCCTGAATGATGTGGTCATTGCCCGGGGCAACCGGGCCAAGTCTATTTCAGTCAGCATCGATGTGGACGGGGAGCGGGTGCAGAATATTCCCGGGGACGGGGTCATTGTCTCCACCCCCACCGGATCGACGGCCTATTCCCTGTCCGCCGGCGGACCCATTGTCCAGCCGGGCTCGGAAGTCATCATCATCACGCCTATCTGTCCGCATACCCTGCAGAATCGTTCCTATGTCCTCTGCTCGGGTTCAGAAATAACTTTAAGGCTTCTATCCAACCAGGAGGAAGCTTTTTTAACGGTCGACGGACGGGGGGGACTGGAGATTACCACCGGTTCCCGGGTCACCGTCCGGGCGGCAGACCGCAAGGTCAAATACATTAGGCTATGGGGGGATTCCTACTTCAAGACAATCCCCGTTAAAATTTCTCAAAGGGGGATCAGCCGATGAAAAAAGCGCCAAAAAAACAAAGACAGTCGCGCATTCTTCAGATCGTGGGTGAACGCAACATAGAGACGCAGTCCGACCTGGTGACGGCGCTCAAGGCTCTGGGCATGGACGTGACGCAGGCAACCGTGTCACGGGACATCAAGGAGCTTGGGATCGTCAAGGTCATGACCGGGGAGGGGACGCAGAAGTATGTGGCCCTGACCCACAGCGGCGAGGTGACCGCCGGCCGGATGAAGCGGGTCTTCTCCGAGGCGGTGATCATGATCAACAACAGCGATTCGCTGGTGGTCATCAAGACCTTGCCCGGCATGGCCCAGGGTGCGGCGTCCGCCCTTGACTCCATGTATCTGGATGAGATTTTGGGCACGCTGGCAGGCGATGATACCATCTTCATCGCCACCCACGGGGTCAGGGAGGCGGAGAATCTCCGTCAGAAACTGAATGCCATGACCAAGATCAACCCTGGCGAAGAAGAAGCGATGTTCCGATTCTGAGATGATTCATCGCGTAGAGATTAACAATTTCGCGCTGGTGGAATTTGCGGAGCTGGACCTGGGTCCGGGACTGACCGTCCTGTCCGGGGAAACCGGGGCGGGCAAATCCATTGTCATTGATGCGCTGGATTTTGCCTCGGGCAGCCGCAGTGACCGCAGCATGCTGCGGATCGGGGCCCAGGAGGCTTCCGTCTCTCTTCTGATCGACGACGGCAAATACCAGGGGGATGAAGATTCCCTTGTTTTCCGCGCCCTGAAAGAATCAGGGCGAAGCTACGCCAAGCTGGACGGCCAGCTGGTTACGGCCGGCGAGCTCCGGGACAAGATGGAGCCGCTTTTGGCCATTCACAGCCAGAACGATCAGCAGTCCATCTTCAAGGAGGCAGTTCACCGGGAACTTTTCGATGCCTTCGGAGGCAAGAAGATCGAGGACCTGAAGAAGAGATGGAGTCTGGCCCGAATCCAGATGACCGACATCCAGGACAAACTCCTGGAACTCTTCTCCGACCCTGAAACCCGAGCCCGCCGCCGGGATATCCTGGTCTACCAGATCCATGAAATAGAAGAGGCCAGGCCCCAGCCAGGCGAGGATGGCAGCCTCCTGAAGAAGATCAAGACCCTGACGGCCGTAAGGGAGATCGCAGGCCATCTGGATAAGGCCTTGTCGGGACTCATGAATGAGGAAGGTTCGGCTGCCACCCTCATGAACCGGGTCATCGGCGAACTTTCCGCCGCCGGCCGCTACAGTTCCAAGATGACGGAACTGCAGGAACGGGCCGAGGGCATCAAGGCCGAATTGTCCGATCTGGGCTACGACATGCAAAAGACGGCCGAACGCCTGGATGACCGGCCGGGAGAATTGGAAGCCGCCAATGAGCGCCTGCTTCTCCTTCGCAAGCTGGAAGAGAAGTACGGACCGGGCCTTGACCAGGTTCTGCTTTATGAGGAGAAGGCCAGGGCCGAACTCCTGCGCCTGGATAACACCGAGGGTGAACTCCTGCGCCTGAAAAATGAAAAAGAAGAGCTGACAGTAAAGCTCAAAGAGCTTCAGGACGAATTCAGGAATGTAAGGGAAGAAAAGAAAAAAGAGCTGGAAGCCGCCATCAACCGGGAACTGTCCGATCTGGACATGAAAAATGCCAGCTTCACGGTTGAGATCACGGATAAGGATCTGGAGGGCAAGGCCATCCCCCAGGATCCCCAGGATATCCGCTTCCTGATCGCCCCCAACCCCGGCGAGCCCTCCATGCCCCTTGTTTCCATTATCTCGGGCGGGGAGGCCTCCCGTGTCCTTCTGGCCATCAAGGCGGTCCTCGCGGGCCTGGACGATATCTCAACCATCATCTTCGATGAGATCGATACCGGGATCAGCGGCAGTACCACGACCAAGATCGCCGAGAAACTGAAGGCCATCGCCAGGAAGGCCCAGGTCCTCTGTGTCACCCATAATGCCCAGATTGCGGCCTTTGCAGATTCGCAGCTCCTGATCGGCAAGGAACAGGAGGGGGGCCGGACCCGGACCACCGTCAAAAAGATTACAGGGGAGGCCAGGATCGATGAGATCGCCCGCCTCCTTTCCGGAAGGCCGGGGGATGAGAAGTCCCGGCTTCTGGCCCGGGATCTTCTGGCCCGGGCCTCCAACGAATAAGAGAAGAGGGAAGACTTGTCCATGATTCAACTGACAGGACGGGATCTGACGCCCGAAGATGTAGGGCGGATTGCCAGGGGGGAGCTGAAGGTCGTAATCGCCGAAAGTGCTCTGCGAAGGATGGAGGAGTCCCATGCCCTGGTCAGGGAGATCCAGGAGTCGGGGAAACCCACTTACGGGATTTCAACGGGCTTCGGGGAATTGAGCCGGATCTCCATCACCGGGGACATGAACCGGGAGCTTCAGCAGAACCTGATCCGAAGCCATGCCTCAGGTGTGGGTAAGCCTTTGGACAAGGAGGCCGTGAGAGCCCTCATGGTCCTCCGGCTGAATGCTCTTTGTGTGGGTTTCTCAGGTGTCAACCCAGAGGTCACCAAACTTCTGCAGGAGTTGATTAATCAGGGGATTACCCCGGTCATCCCCGAGCAGGGGTCTTTGGGAGCGTCAGGGGACCTGGCCAATCTGGCCCACATGTCCCTGGTCCTGATCGGCGAGGGCGAAGCCGAAGTCGGCGGGGAAGTTCTGCCGGGTGAAGAGGCCTTGCGAAGAAGGAATCTCAAGCCCGTGACCCTGGCCGGCAAGGACGGCCTGGCCCTGATCAACGGGACGGCCTTCATGCTGGGAGTGGGGACCTTGACCCTCTTGGAAGCGGAAGGATGTTTTCAGGCCGCCAATGCCGCAGCCGCTCTTTCCTTTGAGGCGCTCCGGGGCTTTCGGGGGGCCTATGATCCCAGAATCCATGAACTTCGAAGACAGGAAGGCCAGATGGAAGTGGCAAAGACCCTCTTAAAGCTCCTGGAAGGCTCGGAGTATGCCGATACCCGTGAGGAGGATGTCCAGGATGCCTATGCCCTCCGCTGTGTCCCCCAGGTGCATGGGGCCAGCAAGGATGCCCTGGATTATGTCCGCTCTGTTCTTTCCCGCGAGATCAATGCTGTGACGGACAACCCCCTGGTTTTC
>DUUZ01000197.1 GCA_012841255.1 Clostridiaceae bacterium | reverse complement strand
GTTCTGCGACCCGATCAGGCCGCCGCTGACTGTCGAGGTGACGACCGAAAGAATCCGGGCCGAGACCACCAGGAGCCAGGTGGACAGCTTCATGGGGGTCAGGCCTGCCAGATAGGTCAGGATATCCTTGGGCGTCCCCGGGACAAACATGAGGATGAACATGAGTGCATTCAGGCGGCCGGGTTTTTGGAAGAGTTTGACCTCGTCGATTTTTTCGGGCTCAAAAAACAATTCAATAACCGGCCGGCCGTAGCGCTTGACCAGCAGGAAGATGGGGATGCTGGCGGCGTAGACGGCGGCCATGCAGATCAGGGTGCCCTCCACGGCACCGAAGGCATAGCCTGCAGCCAGTTCAAAGGGCTCGCCCGGCATGATGGCAATGACCACCTGGATGAAATTGGCAAAGAAGAAGATAAGGCGGCTTTTCAGGGGATTGCGGGCGACCATGTCCCGGATATTGGAAGGATCCGAGAAAAAGTCGACGAAGGACTCCCCCCAGAGGATATAGACCACCACAAAGGTCGCCAGAGTGAGAAGGACGGTGCCCAGGGCCAGGGACCGCTGAAACATGCGTCTCTTGCGCGATGCATAAAGAATATCCGCCCTCTTCAAAACCCTTGGCTTTTCCACGTATCTTCTCTTCCCTGTCATCCGTCCGGGCTAAATCATTCTGCCATAATCAGACCCCGGCACTCTGCCATTCTATCACGAAACAAGCGCCCGAAAGGCAGAACCAGGGCACAACACCTCTTGCTTTACCTGCTATACTTGTGCCCCGGGGCCAAGGCCGGCGGGTGGTTGTGAAATGAAAGAAGAACTGGTCAGCATCATCATTCCCGTCTACAACGCCGGACAGTGGCTGGAACGCTGCCTGCGCTCGGTGCTGGGCCAAAGTTACCCGGCCATCGAAGTCATCGCCGTCAATGACGGCTCCGCAGACAACTCTTTGGAAATCCTCCGCCGCATCCGGAAAGAAGACCGGCGGCTGATCCTGATCGATCAGGAAAACCAGGGCGTCAGCGCCGCCCGCAACAAGGGAATTGACAGCGCCTCGGGTGAATGGATCTGTTTTGTGGATGCCGACGATTATGTCCATCCCGATTATATCCGGGTCATGGTGGAGGCCGCCGGCCGGGAAGGGGCCGATGCAGCAGCCGTCAATTTCTTTCTGGAACTTCCCCGGGGTCTGCGGCTTCCCTATCCCTTCATCCTGCCTGCCCGGCGCTTTGACGGGGAAAAGGCAGTCCGGCATTCCTTCCGCATGCTCTATTTCCCCACCTTCTTGTGGAACAAGATGTTCCGCAAGAGTCATTTCGACGATAAGGGGCTCCGCTTTCCGGCCATCATGTACGAAGATGCCTTCATCGTGCCCATGCTCTTCTTGGACTGCAAGAAAGTTGTTGTCCTGAAAAAGGCCTACTACCATTATGTCCGGCAGCCCCAAAGTTTGACCCACCGATTCGGTTTCCGGCACGTCAGGGACTATCTGACTGCCGCCAACATGGTCCGCCACAGCCTGGCCAAACGCGGCATCTGGGATGAATGGGAGAAGGCTTACAGAAACTGGCTTTCCATGATCATGATCCAGATTGTCAGCACCCTCTACCTGTCCCGCCGGACCCTGACGGGCAAGGACCGGACCCTCCTGATCCGCCAGGCCCGGGCCAATGTCCGCGCCATGAGGGAAGCGCCCAAAGCAGAAGACCGTCCAGATCAGCTGCCCTTTGATCTGGGGCCTTCACCGGACGGTCCGTGAATTTCCGTCAATTCAATTGAGTGCCTAGATGGTCTGCTGGGCAATTCCCCGGATGCTGGACAGCACCCAGTCAAATTCAGGGGCGGTCACGATGGAGCCGCAGTACTCACAGCGGGCCGACTGAGTCAGTTCAATGGGCGCACCGCAATGGGGACAGTTGCGGCTGACCTCGGACTTGCCCCCTTCGCCGGGCGGCGGTGTCTTGAGGCCGGCAGACCGGATCATGGTCCAGTCATAGGTCATGAATTTCTCCCGCTTGGGATCCCCGCTGACCAGCTGGCCGCTTTTTCTGTCAACCGTGTAGTCCGTCACCCTGGCCGTCAGCCGGATGACCAGATTGTCATGCTGTTCGTCCTGGTAGAACTGCTTCAAGGCAACGTTCATCACGGAGATCCGCTCCATCTTGTTGATCTGGTCCCGGGAGATCAGTTCCTGAAGCTGGCGGTTCATCTGGCTGAAAAGATCGTCGGTCATCCGGGCCCGCATGGGCTGCCAGTTCTGACTGGCCCAGGCGTACTGCATCTCCGTATAGAGATTGGCAACCTTCTCCCGCATCTCGGCTTCGGTAAAGAAGGGGTCCGTGCGTCTGACCTGATCGGCAACAGCCGTGGAGTGCTGCGGGGAGACCACGCTGGTCGTAATTGGCGGTGCGGATGATGACCCGCCTGACCCTTTCTTTCTGGCACCCAGCACGATGATGACCACCACGATAATAATAATCACAATGGGGAAAGAAAACCCGCCGCTTCCGACAGAGAAAGAATCACCGAAATCAAAGCTGCCGGAATCACCCCATCCGCCGGGATCAAAATCGAAGTCACTGTCCCCTCCGAAAAAGCCGGCATCCGCCGGAACGGGGTAAAGAGAGACCCCAGCCAAAACCCTGGCCGGCATGGCGGTCATTAAAAGCAGAACCGCCAGCAGTAAAACGGTCATCCTGGCTGCATGTTTCATATTGGTTTACCCTCCCGGTTTGCTGGATTCATCTTATCTCAAAAAAGAAGGCCCCGCCACGGCCCCGGGTACGGGGACAGGCGGAGCCTTCTGCTTATTCCATTGGGTTTCTTCGATCTGCTCAGTGGCAGCCGCCTCCGGGGATCCGGCCGCCCCGGTAAAGCCTGATCAGGGCCTGGGTTCCCAGGTCGCCCTCCCCGTCCTCCTCCATCCGTTCATAGAGCTGCAGCACGGTATCAAGCATGGGCAGACGGACATTGCGTTCCGTCATCTCTTCTTCCACGATCCGCATATCCTTGACAAAGTGTTTGATGAAAAAACCAGGATCATGATCGCCTGCCAGGACCCGGGGGGCCATATTGCTGATCTGCCAGCTCCCGGCAGCTCCGGCCCCGATGGCCCGGAGCATGGTCTCCGGATCAAGGCCGGCCTTTTCCGCATAGACGATGGCCTCGGTCATGGCTGCCGTCGCCCCGGCTACTGCAATCTGGTTGGCCGCCTTGGTGTGCTGGCCGCTTCCGGCCGGCCCCATATAGACAATGTTCTTTCCCAGAACCGAAAAGAGGGGTAAGGCCCTTTCGAAGGCCTCCCGGTCGCCTCCCGCCATGATGGAAAGGCTGCCGTTTCTGGCGCCCGTATCGCCTCCCGAAACCGGGGCGTCCAGAAGATCCAGGCCGGCCGCCCGGGCCTTGCCGTAAAGCGAGGCCGCCAAAGAGGGCGAGGAGGTGGT
>DUUZ01000196.1 GCA_012841255.1 Clostridiaceae bacterium | reverse complement strand
GGGCCATCCGGACCAGGGCGTCGTAGACACTTTGGTCTCCGTGTGGATGAAAACGGCCCAGCACGTCGCCGATGGTGGTCGCGCTCTTGCGGTGGGGTTTATCGTGGGTGAAACCCTGTGTAAACATGGAGTAGAGAATTCTCCTGTGTACCGGCTTCAGTCCGTCCCGGACATCGGGCAAGGCCCTGTCGGAAATTACACTCATCGCATAATCGATGAATGATTTTTTCATTTCCTCGTCGAGATCAACGGGAATCACCAGGTTGTCCGGGTTTTGAAATGCTCTGTCAACGGCTGCTTCGCGCGCCAGATAATCGTTCTTCTTGTTTGGCTCCAACGCCATGTGTTCCTCCCTGCCGGCCGGATAAATACGATCGGAATGATATTGAAAATAAAGCGGTTTTTACTCCTCTTATTTTACCACAGACCGCAGATTTCCGCCTGAAATACAGCGCATACAGGCCTGATCAGGGGCCCGGACTTACAAGTCCGATTTCAAAAGCAACCGCTCCGTATGCCTGGATGCTCTCTTTCGGATAGATGCTTTCCATGTCAAGGGGTTCTGCCTTTTCACCGGGTGCGCAGCCCAGGATCCGGGCCGGGAATTATCGGTAAATGAAAGTAAAATCGGGGGCATCCAGGCGGGAGAGAAGGCGGACCCGGATTTTTTCACCGTCATGGATATTGGTGAAACGGATCAGATCAGAAAACCTTGATCTTCTGCCGCTTCACATCTTTGATCCGCAATTCGACGGTTTTGCTTCCCTCCCTGATCTTGCAAAAGGCCTGATTCTCCCGCCGCATCTCATGCAGCGCGAAGGTCATGTAAGGGGAGATTTCCGGATGGCTGCCATCCTTCGGGGATAAGCCCGGGGTGTTTTATCAAGTTTCCTGACCAGAACCAGGGAACGGGGGTGATCCAGGCCTGAAAGCCCGTAGGTGACTACGTCTTCAAGCTGTCCCTTGAGTTTTGAGATCGCGCCGGACGCCTGCTCGGCCTCACTGTCCGAGCCCTTCATGGCGATGAACAAACCGCCTTTCCTGACAAAAGGCAAAGAGAGTTCGGCAAGCTCGGGCAGTGCTGTGACAGCCCGTGCTATGGCCAGGTCGAAACGATCCCGGTACCGGGGATCCCGGGCCAGCTCCTCCGCCCTGCCCCAGACCGCCCGGACATGGGCAAGACCCAGTTTCCCGATACTCTCTGTCAGGAATTCCACTTTTTTCCGGGTCGCATCCAAGAGAACAAGTTCCAGATCGGGTCGGACCAGGGCTAGGGCCATGCCCGGGAAACCCGCTCCCGTCCCGATATCGATCAACCGGGCATGAAGGGGAATATGGCGCACCGCATGCCAGCTGTCCTCCAGGTGAAGGGAAGCCATGGCTTCATCCTCCGTGATGGAGGTCAGATTGATCTTTTCGTTGGCTTCTTTTACGTAACTGCAAAAAGCAGCCGTTTCTTCCGCCATGGAAGCCGTCAGCATAACGCCTGCCCGGGAGGCCGCTTCTTCAATCAGCTGAATCACTGTCTTTTTTCCTCATCGCATTATGCTGCTCCAAAAAAACCAAAAGAACCTGGATATCAGCAGGCGAAACCCCCGAAATCCGGCTGGCCTGGCCGACTGATCCCGGCCGCCTCTCCGCCAGCTTCTGGCGGGCCTCAAGGCGCAAGCCCCGGATATCCTCATAGCGGATATCGGCAGGCAGCCGCTTGTGTTCCAGCTTTCTGAAGCGTTCCACCCGATCATGCTCCATGCGGATATAACCTTCGTAACGGATCTGGATCTCGACCGACTCCCGGACGGGCCAGGGAAGTTCAGGCCTTCCCGGATCCAGCGGCGCCAGAAGATCATATGTCAGTTCCGGCCGCTTCAAGAGCTCATACATGCGGACGGTTCCCTTGAGGGGCGTGCTTCCCGCATCAGTCAGGATCCTGTCCGCCAGTTCGGACTTCCGGACGGGAAGACTGGCCAGACGTTTCTTTTCGTTTTCAATGGCCTCCTGTTTAGCCAGGAAACGCTGCCAGCGCTCCTCAGAAAGAAGTCCGATCTCATAACCGATGGGTGACAGGCGGGCATCTGCATTGTCCTGGCGCAGAATAAGCCTGTACTCAGCCCGGGAAGTCATCAGCCGGTAGGGCTCCATGGTTCCCTTGGTGACCAGATCGTCAATCAGAACCCCGATGTAGCCTTCAGACCGGTCGATCACGAGGGCCTCCTGGCCGTCCAGCAGACGGACGGCATTGATCCCGGCCATCAGACCCTGGGCAGCCGCCTCTTCATAGCCCGAGGATCCGTTGATCTGACCGGCCAGAAAGAGGCCGTCAATTCCCTTGACTTCCAAAGACAGCTTCAGAACAGTGGGATCAACACAGAGGTACTCAATGGCATAGCCCGACCGCATCATCTGGGCCTCCTCCATGCCGGGAACCGTTTTCAGCATCCCGTGCTGGACATCTTCCGGCATGGATGTGGACAGGCCGGATGCGTACATCTCACCGGTATCCAGACCGGTCGGTTCCAGAAAGACATGGTGGCGTTCATGGTCGGGAAACTTGACATATTTGTCTTCAAGGGAAGGGCAGTAGCGGGGACCGATCCCCTCTATGACCCCCGAATAAAGGGGCGACCGTCCCATGTTGCGGGTCAGGAGCTCCTTTGTGGCAGCCGAAGTCCAGGTGATATAGCAGGGCAGGTCTGCCTTGGGTTTCCAATTTGGATCCTCCTCATGTTCGAAGGAGAAGGGCTTGGGGATCCGGTCGGCCTCCTGGAGTTCCATGGTGTGGAGAGCCAGACTCCGTCTGTGAAAGCGGCCCGGGGTCCCGGTCTTGAAGCGGCGGGTCGGCAGGCCCAGAGCCGTCAGTGATTCACCCAAACCAATGGCGGGACTCAGCTGGTCGGGGCCTGAACTGCGGACCGAATCCCCGATGATAACCCGGCTGTCCAGGAAGGTTCCCGGGCATAAGATGACCCCCGGGGCCCTGTAAAGGGATCCCGTAGATGCAATGACGCCCTCTGCCGCACCTTCTTCGCTGATCAGAAGGCCTGTGATCTCCTGCTGAATCAAGCGGAGATTGGGTTCGGATTCCAGTACTTCCTTCATGCCCCTCTGGTAGCCTGTCCGGTCCATCTGGGCCCGGGGTGACATGACCGCCGGTCCCTTGGTGGCATTCAGCATCCTGAACTGGATCATATGCTGATCGGCCAGCCGGCCCATCTCCCCTCCCAGGGCATCGATTTCGCGGACCATCTGCCCTTTGGCGGTCCCCCCGATGTTGGGATTGCAGGGCAGGTTGGCCAGACTGTCCAGGGTCATGGTAAAAAGAATGACCTGACGGCCCAGCCGGGCCGCAGCAAGAGCCGCTTCACAGCCGGCATGGCCTGCACCCACGACAATGATATCCGCCTGGCCGGCTAAAAAGGCGCCGGGCCTTTCCATGGCTTGTTCCAGTGAAGTCACGCTTCCCCCTACTTCCCGATGCAGAAGCGGCTGAAAATCTCTTCGATCAGCGCCTCTGAGACATCGTCGCCGGTGATGGCAGTCAATTCGGTCAGGGCTTCCTTGAGTCTGACTGCAATAAGATCAAAGGAGAACTGCCTCCCAAGGTCGGCCCGGGCCTCCTCAACCAGAACAAGCGCCCGGTCGATCGCCGCCTTATGGCGGGCGTGGGCCAGGATCTCGGAGCTTGCCCCGTCAAGTGCCGTCTCACCGGCTCCCGAAATCCCCCCCGCCTCAATAAAGGAGGTCAGGATGCCGCGGAGCCGGTCCAGATCCTCTTCCTGGTCCTGGGACCAGGTGATGGAGGGGATTCCGGGGAAGCGCCGGGCTGCGTAGAAGGCCGGGTCTTCCTCTTTTTTCAGTCCCGGGCGCAGATCATCTTTTCCCAGCACCAGGATCAAGGGCCGCCCGCTTTCCTGAAGGGCCGCGATGCGTTCTTCTTCAATTTTCAGGATCTCTTTTGCAGGCAGAGGAGGCGAAAGGACCCATAAAACAAGATCTGCCTGTTCCAGGGCTCTTTCGGCCCGGACCATACCCTCCCGCTCGACCGGATCCTGGCTTTCATGTGCCAGGCCCGCCGTATCGGTCAAATGGACCAGATAGCCGTTCAATGTCAGGTCGATTTCCACGGTGTCCCGGGTTGTTCCCGGGATGGCGCTGACAATGGCCCGGTCGTGCTCAGCCAGACGGTTCAAGAGGGACGATTTCCCGACATTGGGACTGCCTGCGATAACAACCGAAAGACCTTCCCGGATGACGCGTCCGCTTGCAAAGGTCGAAGCCAGGCTCCGAAGATCGGAAATGGCGGCATCCAGCTCCTTTTCAAGAGTCCGTCTGTCCTCGGGTCTTTCCTCCTCTTCGTCCCAATCCAGGAGCATCTCCAGATGGGCCAGGGCCCCGTAAAGCTGATCGACTCTTTTCCGGACAGTCCTGGAAATCCCCCCCTGCAGCTGCCTGAAGGCAAGTCTGGCCTGCTCCTTCGCCTGGGCTCCGATCAGGTCCATGACGGCTTCCGCCCGAGCCAGATCCATCTTGCCGTTGATAAAGGCACGGCGGCTGAATTCACCTGGACCGGCCGGCCGGGCACCGGCTGCAAGAGTGCTGTCCAGGACTGCCTGCCGGACGGCCTGGCCGCCATGACAGGACAATTCGTAAACGTCTTCGCCGGTATAGGAATGGGGGGCCTTGAAACAGGCCAAGACGATTTCATCCGCACCGGCCCATATCCCCGGTGCCATGGTATAGCCGGCCATGTCGGATGGCTTGATGGGGTTCTGGCCGTAGGGTTTGAAAAGTGCGTCGCAGATGGCCCCGGCCGATGGCCCGGAAATGCGAAACACCGCCAAGCCGCTCTC
>DUUZ01000195.1 GCA_012841255.1 Clostridiaceae bacterium | reverse complement strand
GGTTGGGACAGGAAAGACTCATTTGGCGATTGCGCTTGGGATCTTAGCCTGTGAACAAGACTATGCCGTCAGATTCTTTACTCTCTCAGACCTCGTGCTCCGCTTAGGTGAGGCTCACCGCGCTGGATATTTGGAGAAGCTCATGAAGGAGATACAGAGCCTGGATCTTCTCATCCTGGATGAGTGGGGGTATGTGCCCGTTGATCGCCAGGGAAGCCAGCTCCTCTTTCGCGTGATCTCGGATTGTTACGAGCGTAAGAGCCTCATTGTAACCACCAATATTGAGTTTTCTGCTTGGGGGGCCATCTTCACCGACGAACAGATGGCAGCAGCTATGATCGACCGGTTAGTCCACTTTGGGTATCTCATTCTCTGTGGTGGACCCAGCTACCGCATTGCCAATGCTTTGATGCGCAAGAATGTGGCAGGTGTTGTGGAGGTGGGTATGACCTAACTATTTTCACTCACCTCTGGCTCAAGGTGATAAAAGTGGGGAAATCCTCGTGATAATAATGGCCATATGCTCGTGATAATTTCGGGATCTGCTCTTGATTTTTCACAGCCGGTCACGGGACTTGGGTAAACCGCCGTTTGTAAATGCATGATCGCTTCCTCCCGGGTTCTCTCTTTTCCTTATTCTAGCAAGCTTCCTCCGCCCAGGACATGACGGCGGTAACAGGAGTTTGAGATATTGACATATGTCAACAACTCGGATAAAGTGAGGACAGTAAATGACATATGTCAATAAAAAGGAGGAAGAACAATGCCAGGAAGAGACAGAAGCGGTCCCTTGGGACGCGGTCCTGCAAGCGGCTGGGGCATGGGGCCCTGCCGGGGGAATGACAGTTACGGTTTTGGCCGCCGGGGAAACCGGATGAGTTTTGCCGCGGGCGGAAGAGGAAGACGCGGGTGCGGCATGGGTTTTGGGCCGGGCTTCGGTCCCGGCTTCGGATACGGAGCCGTTGACGGCCGAAGCGACCGCGAGATTCTGGAAGAAGAACGCGGCTGGCTGGAGGAGCGCCTCCAGGCTATCGCGAAACAATTGGAAGAAGAGTAGACTGTGGGGGGAAGACCGGCTTTTGCCGGTGTCCCTCCACTATTTTTTGAGGTAGAAGCTGTGGCCAGACCCATGAAATGGAGACGTGTCTGCCAGCTGCCGGAGAACAGCCGTTTCGGCCCTCTGGGAGCAGGGGCAGGGTCGCGTGAACGCATCATCATGACCGTGGATGAATATGAAAGCATCCGCCTGATTGACTGGGAGGGTTATACCCAGGAAGAATGCGCTGCCCAGATGGGAATCGCCCGTACCACAGTCCAGAGTATGTATGCCAAGGCCAGAAGAAAAATAGCGGATTCCATCATTCACGGCAAAGTGCTGATCATTGAAGGAGGAGAATACCGGCTCTGCGATACGGATGACGTATGCGGACCCCGCTGTTTGCATCAAGGCCGGGGCAGGCATGGACGTCAGGGAGCGGGCCGGCGCAGCTGACCTATGTATTCGGATAAAGTCATTGAGCATTTTATGACCCCTCAAAATGCAGGCACCATGCCCGACGCCCAGGCGGAGGGGATGGTGGGGGATCCGTCCTGCGGCGACTGCCTGGTCGTCTACCTCAAGGTTGAGGACGGCAGGATCCGGGACATCAGCTACCTGGTCTTCGGCTGTGCAGGTGCGATCGCAACATCCAGCATGACCTCGGTCCTGGCCAAGGGCCGGACTCTGGATGAAGCCATGGCCATCACCGAAGAGGATGTGATCTCGGCCCTGGACGGCCTGCCTCCGGAGAAGGTCCATTGCTCGCTATTGGGAGTGGGGGCCCTTCGGGCCGCCATCGCCGATTACCGGGAAAAATACCCGGTGAATGAAGGAGAAACTTATGAAAATAGCCATACCGGTTGAAGGTGACCGGGCCGGTGCCCGGGTATGCACATCCTACGGGCGTGCCCCTTTTTACCTGATCCATGATACGGAGACCAAAGAGAATCACTATGTTGTCAACGAGGCTGCCCGCCAGACCGGCGGTGCCGGTATCAAGGCGGCCCAGATCGTCGTCGATCAGGGAGTGGATGCTCTCCTCTCGCCCCGGCTGGGGCAAAATGCCGCCGGTGTTATCCAGGCGGCCGGCATCGCCATCTTCAAGACCCAGGGGGATTTGGTGGAGGAGAATCTCCGCCTTCATGCCCAGAGCCGTCTGGAGCCGCTGGATGAGATCCATGCCGG
>DUUZ01000194.1 GCA_012841255.1 Clostridiaceae bacterium | reverse complement strand
CGGAGATCTTCCATGCCGTCTGCGACGGCGCGGGGGCGGTCTCTTTTCTCCGGGCCCTGACGGGGCAGTACCTCCTTTTATGCCATCCGGAAATTATTGAGCCCGCAGATGTCCAGCCCCTCTTCGAACGGTCGCCGGCCGGTCAGAAGATGGATGACAGCTTCCAGCGCTACTTCAAGCATCAGAACAAAGACCCAAAAGGGCAGGCGGACAAGAAGAAAAGACGGGGCAAAGCCTGGCGCTACAAAGGTACAAGCCTGGTCTGGCACCGGGCCAACCTGATCGAAGGAGCCCTGCCGATCAATCCGCTCAAGGAGGCCGCCAAAAAGCGCAGAGCCACCCTGACCGTCTATATCGCTGCCGTCTACGCCAGGGCTCTTTGGGAAGAGCGCCGGGGGGACAAGCCGCGTCCCATCATCCTGGCGATCCCGGTCAACCTGCGGACCCTTTTCAAGTCCAAGACGGAACGCAACTTCTTCAGTGTCATGTACCTGGAGCTGCCGGAAGCGGACGAAACGGAAGCGGCCGATCTGGACTGGTGGATCAAGGTGATCGCCGAGGGCCTCAAGGATGCCCTTCAGCCGGAGAAACTGGCCGCAGGGACTGTCGGCCGCATGAAACTGGAGTCCAATCCCCTGCTCCGCATCCTGCCGACAGGGATAAAGGACATGATCCTGCGCCTGGCCCATATCTCAAGCGACCGCAAGCATACGACCAGCATCTCCAATGTCGGCCGGATCGACTTCCCTGGAAAACTCCTGCCCTTCATCCGAAGCTGCCATGTCTCCGTGGCCACCCGCGGCATCTCCCTGACGGCTGCAAGCAGCGCCGGAATCTTCTCGGTCAGCTTCATTTCCATCTTCAGGGAAAACGAAATCCAGTACCGTTTCTTCACGGCCCTGTCCGAAGAGGGGATTCCGGTCGAGATCACAAGCAACCGGAATATCATTACGGCTGAGGCCGGAAACGGAAACGGCGGCACCGTCATGGTTCCGCCTGCCGAGGGGATGAGCCCTTCCGGGACCACCCTCTGCCCCAACTGCGGTTCGGCTGTCCGGGGCTACAAGGCCCTCTGCCCCCTGGACAATGAACCTCTGGAGGTCTCGGCGGATGCCCGCCTGGATGAGGCCCGGGACGTCTTTCCCGCTGCGGAGCAAAAGACCAACCGCCTGCTCCTGATCAGGCTTTTCGCCTTCATGTCCTGCGCCGCGCTCATCACCAGCTTCGTCCTCGATTACAGTCTGGAACTGCCCCTCAACCTGCCCCTCATGACCCTTTTGGGGATCATCTCCACCTGGACCAGTGTCGTGGCCGTCGTGGCCCGCCGCAAACAGGTCAGCAAGATCGTCACCTGGCAGGTCACCATCCTCTCCCTCCTGGTTCTGGCCTGGGACTGGATCCTGGGCTGGCAGGGTTTTTCGCTGAACTATGCCATCCCCATCATTCTCCTGGCCTCCCAGGCGACCCTCTATATCCTGGGCCAGGCCCTTCATCTGGAAAGCGGCGATTACCTGATCTACCTGCTGCTTTGTGCTCTCCTGGGGCTGGTCCCCCTCTTCTTCCTCATCTTCAGCTGGGTCGCGGTTCCCCTGCCCTCCCTCATCTGCGTAGGGGTCAGCCTGCTCATGATCGCCGGAGCCCTCATCTTTCAGGGAAGCGTCATCCGGCACGAACTGGCCAAACGTTTCCACATCTGATTATTAAAGAGCAGGTTCTATTTCCCCGCCCTCTTGCGGTCGCGTTCGGTCAGGAGCCTCTTCCGGATTCTGACCGATGAAGGAGTAATCTCCACGAGTTCATCATCATTGATGAATTCCAGTGCCTCCTCCAGCGTAAAGACCCGGTGAGGCGAGAGTTTAATGGCGTCGTCGGTGCCTGCCGCCCGGATATTGCTGGCCTTCTTGGCCTTGGCGGGATTGACGATCATGTCTTCATTCCGGCTGTTCAGACCGATGATCATGCCCTCATAGACATGGGTGCCCGGCGGGACGAACAGCTCCGCCCGCTCCGCGATATTGGCCAGGGCGTAAGCAGTTGTCGTTCCCTCCTCCTGGGCAATGACGGCCCCCCGGGTCCGTTCGGAGATTTCACCCTTGTATTCTTCATAGGCAAAGAAGCGGCGGACCATGGTGCCCTCACCGCGGGTCAGGTTCATGAAGACGGTCCGAAGGCCCAGAAGTCCCCGCGTCGGCACCGTGTAGACAAGACGGATCCGGCCGTTCCTGGCGTTCATATTCATCATGGAGCCCTTGCGGATGTTGAGTTCTGCGATGACGCCGCCGGAATAATTCTCCGGAAGCTCAATGATCACTTCCTCCACGGGCTCCTCCCTTTTCCCCCGGTCATTGTCCTTGTAAATGACCCGGGGCTTGGAGACCGCCAGTTCGTAGCCTTCCCGCCTCATCTGTTCAATCAGGACCGAAAGGTGAAGCTCGCCCCGCCCGGAGACCTTGAAGGCATCCGTGGAGTCTGTCTCCTCAACCAGGAGACCGACATTGACCTCCAGCTCCTTTTCCAGACGTTCGCGCAGATGGCGGCTGGTGACATACTTGCCTTCCCGGCCGGCAAAAGGAGAGCTGTTGACCATGAAGTTCATGCTCATGGAAGGTTCTTCGATCCGGATGGAAGGCATCTGCTCCGGATGATCCTCGGCACAGATGGTGTCCCCGATCGTAATATCCCGGATGCCGGACACCAGGCAGATATCTCCCGAGGAGACCTCCGTTTCCTCAACACGTTTCAGGCCCCGGTAGGTGAAGACCTGATTGATTTTTTCCAGGCGGACATGACCCTCGCCGTCCACAATGGCCACTGTCTCCGCCGGATGAATGGTCCCCCGGTCGATGCGGCCGATCCCCAGGCGCCCGATGTAGTCGTCGTAGGCCAGGGAGGAAATCTGGAAACGGAGCGGTTCCTCCGAGTAGTCGGGATAGCCCCGGACCTCTTCGATGATGGTGTCAAAGAGAGGGACAAGATTCAATCCATCCTGGCCGGAAGGCCTCTTGTTGATCTTGCTGCCGGCTGACTCGATTTGGATGCCTGCCACCTGGGCCGGATCCCGGACCACGATCCCCTGCCGGGCAATGCCGTAGAGAATCTTGAAGTCCAGCTGCCGGTCATCAGCTTCCAGATCCATGAAGAGTTCATAAACCTCGTCTACGACCTCATCAATACGGGCATCTTTCTTATCTATTTTATTGATCAGCAAAATGGGAACCAGGCCCTGCTCCAGGGATTTTTGCAGGACAAAGCGGGTTTGCGGCATGGGACCCTCCGCAGAGTCCACCAGGAGGATGACGGTATCGACCGTCTTGATGATCCGCTCCACCTCAGAGGAAAAGTCCGCATGGCCGGGCGTATCCACAATATTGATCTTGTAGTCCTCATGCATGACCGAGCAGTTCTTGGAGTAGATGGTAATCCCGCGTTCTTTTTCCAGGTCATTGGAGTCCATGACCCGGTCGGTCATTTCCTCGTTGTCGCGGAAGATCCCGCTTTGCGCCAGCAAGGCATCCACCAGGGTCGATTTGCCGGCGTCCACGTGAGCGATCACGGCAATGTTGATAATCTTTCTTCTTGCATCTAAATTCATAGAATTCCTTCTAGTATGTCCTGCTTAACCAGGCAAAAATGAGAAGCCAAACGGCTTCCAGCAATACAGAGATTGATTGCCGCCCACTATCTTACACCTCCTTGTCCAGTCAAGCCGTGTCCCTGGACAGGCCGGACCTTATGCATCCAGACAACACAGGACGGAAAACCTCCGCTGATAAGTCAATTTGCCGCAGAGCAAGATCCCGTTCGGGTCACTTGCCGGAGCAACAAATATGAACTCATCAAAAGAGATCAGATCTTGAAACGGACGCCCCCACTCCTGCTCAACACTTAACAAATGGAGTTGATCTCCCCCTAAGGCTCTGCCGGAAACTCATCTTCAATGACAAAACGAAATTCCGAAGTATTGGACAGGGGTTCCTGGCTATAATCCCCGCTTCGGACCTGGAAGCGGACGGAGAGTTCCGCAATCGATTCAAAACCATGATCCCGGTAGGCCTGACTGTCCAGGAAAAGATAGCCATAGCTTCTCTTGAAGCCGCCAAGAGACTTTTGAAAGCCGCTGAAAACTGCAATCCCGTTGATCTTCATGTCCAGGGCCGAGACCATCCTCTCCTCTTCCTGCCTGTTTTCCATGTAGACCCACAAAAGCGGAAGAGAGGGATCCGGGCTCTCATCGGGGCCGGGGAAGCTGTCGGCCAAGCGGGCAAGGATTCTCATGTCCCCGTCATCCTGGAGGACGGTACCCTCCTGATCGTAAGCCTGGACATAGGCAGGATCGGCATCCGTTTTGACCCGGATCCCCCGGGCATCAATGAGGTTGATCTTTGTCTTCCCGTCCATGATGTAAAGGGCAAATTCAATCTCCCGAATCTTCCCAATCAAGGCCGTTTCCAAGGCATCAAGAGGAAAGATAAGGTCGAAGGCGGCAGTCTCCCCGGGCAGAAGATTCTCGTGGGGATCTTCTTCGTTCGGGCCTTGCCAGAAGGTGAAGGTCGCCGGGATCATAATTCCGTTGACCGAGACATCATAGAAAAAGGAAGAGATGGCGTCATCACTCTTGTTCTCGATCTCATAGATCAGTGAAGGCCCTCTGGGATTTGAAAAATCCAGCGCCCTGACACGGACCAGGATATCTTTCTCATCCAGAACCACCGCCTCTTCGATGGATTCATGAATCAGGGGTTCTGCCTCCGCTGCCGTGGTGGCGGCCGGTGTCTTGACGGGCTCACTTTCCTGACTTGAAAGCGTTGTTGGGGAAGCCTCCGTCTCCTTGGGCAAAGAAGCGGTGCAGGATGTCAAAAGCAGACTGCCCAGGACCAAAAGGCTGCTCAATAGTGTCAATAATTTTCGATTCACGGGTCCCACCCCCTGTCCGGAAGCTGGAAAAGCTCCAGTTCCTTACAGCTCCAAATTAGCACCGGGGAGGTCCTTCCTTGAGTCGCCATGTTACCTTTCCGAAAGGGAAATATCACCGGAATCGGGCAGACGTCATATCCCTGAATCCATTTGCCATATTCCATCCGCAGCGTTAGCCTGAGAATAGAAACGAGCCCATCAATTCAAAAGGAAAGACCTGGGAGAATTTTAATCATGAAAAAGACACTTGCTTTGATACTGCTAGCCACGGCCCTCCTGGTCAGCGCCTGCGCCGCTCCCGGGATTGAGCCCGCCCCTGTTCAAACAGACGACCAAATAAAAGAGACAGCGGCCCCGCTCCCTTCTGAAAATAAAAGCATTATTGTTCAAGGTGAATTTGCGGCCCGCATCATCGACATCATCCCCGACGGTGTTCTG
>DUUZ01000193.1 GCA_012841255.1 Clostridiaceae bacterium | reverse complement strand
CTTTTTACCTCGGGTACGACCTCCAACCCCAAGGCCGTCATGCTGAGCCATAAGAATATCTGCAAGAACCTCATGGGCATGTGCTCCATGGTCTATATCGGGGAAGGCGACGTCTTCTTATCGGTCCTGCCCCTCCACCACACCTATGAATGCACCTGCGGCTATCTTTGCCCCCTCTATCGCGGCTGTACGGTCGCCGTATGTGAGGGCCTCCGCTATATCGTGCCCAATTTGCAGGAAGCCAAACCCTCCATCGTCCTGGTGGTGCCCCTCATGATGGAAGCCTTCCACCGGGGCATCATGAAGAAGGTCAAGGGGGATCCCAAGCTTGCCAAGAAATTCAACTTCGGCCTGAAGCTGACCCGGGGACTGCGGACCGTGGGGATCGATCTTCGCCGCAAGATCTTCGATTCCGTCCACGAAAACTTCGGCGGCAATATCCGCCTCCTTATTGCCGGCGGCGCAGCCATCGCTCCGGAGCTCATGAAGGAGATGCAGGATATGGGATTCGGATGCATCCAGGGCTATGGCCTGACCGAGTGCGCCCCCATCCTGGCCCTGAACCGCACCCGCCATTTCAATAACCGGTCTGCGGGTCTGCCCCTGCCGGGTGTGGACATGAAGATCATTGACCCCGATGAGAACGGAATCGGCGAAATTGCCGGCCGGGGCGACAACGTCATGCTGGGCTACTTCAAGAATGAGGGGGCTACCCGCGAAGTCATCGATGAGGAAGGCTGGTTCCATACAGGGGACTTCGGCTATATCGACGACAAGGGTTTTGTCATCATCACGGGCAGGAAGGCCAATATCATCGTAACCAAGAACGGCAAGAACATCTTCCCCGAGGAGATTGAATTCCTTCTGACCCAAAGCCCTCTGATCGCCGAGGCCGTTGTATCGGGCAAGGAAGTCAAGGAGGGTGACAGTATTATCCACGCCGAGATCTTCCCCGACCGCGACACGGTGGACGAGGATCCTGAACTTCTTGGGCTTGATCTTACGGATGAGAAGGTTTTGGAGAAAGTCCAGGCCGTGGTCAAGGAAGTCAACTCCGGCCTCATCCACTACAAGATGGTCCGGTCGGTGTCCCTGCGCGATACGGAATTCCCCAAGACGACAGCCAAGAAGATTATCCGTCACTAAAGCTTCATTTCCTGCAATAAAAAAGCATCCTTTCCGGAGGAGGAAGGGATGCTTTTTTCAAGTCTATAACTCGTTTTATTCCGGCTTATAGCTGTCCTTGAGTTTGACCGAACGGTTGAAGACCAGCCGATCCTCCGTAGTCTCCTGACTGTCGTGGATGAAGTAACCCAGCCGCATGAACTGATAGCCGATGTAAGAGGGATCCTCCTTGAGCCAGGGTTCAACAAAGGCATCTTCGATCACCGTTATGGAATCGGGATTTAAAAGCTCATGGTAGTCCCTTTCATCGCTGTCCGGAGCCTCGACCGTGAAGAGATGATCGAAAAGGCGGACCGTAGCGGGAAGGGCTGTCTTTTCGTCCAGCCAGTGGATGGTGCCCCGGACCTTCTGCCCCTCGCGGGCTGAGCCGCCGCGGGTTTCGGGATCGTACTCGGCAAGGACTTCCGTGATCCGGCCTTCCTCATCCTTGACACAGCCGGTGCAGCGGATGATGTAGGCCCCCCGCAGCCGGACATGGTTGCCGGGATAGAGGCGGTGGTATTTTGCCGGCGGGTCTTCCATGAAGTCTTCACGCTCAATAAGGAGATGACGTGAGAATGTAATGTCATGTGTACCATGATCAGGCTGACCCGGCAGATTCTCGACCGTGAAGGCCTCTTCCCGGTCTTCGGGGTAATTGGTGATGGTCAGCCGGACCGGATCCAGGACGGCCATGGCCCTTGGGGCCCGGTCGTTCAGATCTTCGCGCAGGCAATGCTCCAGGAAGCGGATGTCCACCATGCTGTTGACCTTGGAAACCCCGTTGCGTTCACAGAAATCCCGGATGGCCCGGGGTGTGTATCCTCTGCGGCGAAGCCCCGAAAGGGTGGGGAGCCTGGGGTCATCCCAGCCGTCCACCAGCTTCTCGTCCACCAGTGCCTTGAGCTTGCGCTTGCTCATGACGGTGTAGTTGATGTCCAGGCGGGCGAATTCAATCTGCCTGGGCCTGGAGGGAAGGGAGAGGTTGCTGACCACCCAGTCAAAAAGCGGGCGGTGGTCTTCAAATTCGAGGGAACACAAGGAATGTGTGACTCCTTCCATGGCGTCCTCGATGGGGTGGGCAAAGTCGTACATGGGGTAGATGCACCAGGCATCCCCCGTCTGGTGATGGGTCTCATGCTGGATCCGGTAGATGACGGGGTCGCGCATATTCATGTTGCCTGAAGCCATGTCGATCTTGGCCCGCAGCGTATAGCGGCCGTCGGGGAATTCACCGGCCCGCATCCGCCGGAAAAGATCCAGGCTCTCTTCCCTGGGGCGGGTCCGCCAGGGACTCTCCTTGCCCGGGCTGGTCAGCGACCCTCTGTATTCCCGGACTTCCGCCGGGGTCTGTTCACAGACAAAAGCCAGATCCTTGCCGATCAGTTCCTCGGCGTAAAGGTACATGTCCTCGAAGAAATCCGAGGCATGGTAGAAGCGGTCTTCCCAGTCATAGCCCAGCCAGTGGATATCCTCCTTGATGGCCCGGACGAAACGCTCGTCTTCCTTGACCGGATTGGTATCATCCATACGCAGGTTGCAAAGGCCTCCCAGGATCTCTGCGGTCCCGAAGTCGATGACGATGGCCTTGGCGTGCCCGATATGGAGAAAGCCGTTGGGTTCAGGCGGGAAGCGGGTATGGACTTTCCGTCCCTCCATGGGGCCGCCCGGCCCCAGATCCTTGCGGATCTCATCCAGGATGAAATGGGAGATCTCATTGCCTGTATAAGTTTCCTCTGACGGTGTGACTCCGTTCACCCGTCCCGGCATTCTTTTTTCTTCTTTTTTCTTTTCCATTCCTTACGCCTCACGTAAAAATTCCAGTGTCCGCTCCAGCCGTTCCAGGGATTCTTCCCGGCCGAGGATAATAGCTGTTTCGATTGCTCCGCCGGGGGTCACCTGCTGGGCGGCAAGTCCGGCCCGCAAGGCCCCCATAAGTTGGCCCTTCTTGATGTCGAGTTCGCTTCCGGCAGTCTCCAGTACATCAAGGATCGCCTCTTCGGTCCAGGCGGGGACGGCCGAAAGCCGGGGCTTGACGGCTTCCAACACCTCTTTGGCCCGGCCGGCATCAAGCTTGGCTTTCTTATTGTAAAAAAGCTCGGCAGAAAGGGGCAGGCGCTCGGTCAGGAAGCGGATCATATCGGGGATATCCGAAAGCCGGGTGACACGGGGCTGGAGCACCCGGGCCAGCATGTCAAGATCAAAGGCTTGATCCCCGAAAGCGGGGAGGGCTTCTGTCGCCACCATCCCTTTCCAGTCTTCAAAGGGGAGGGCCCGGATATACTGCTCGTTCATCCAGTTCAGTTTGTCATAGGAAAAAACGGCAGGGGCCTTGTTGATTCCCTCGATATGGAAACGTTCCTCCAGCTCTTTCAGGGAGAAAATCTCCTGGGTCTCACCCCCCGGCGCCCAGCCCAGAAAGGCGATCATGTTGACGATGGCCCGGGGCAGATACCCCTTTTCGACCAGGTCGTCAAAGCCGGTTGAACCATGGCGTTTGGACAGCTTCTTCCCGTCCTCGCCCACGATCAGGGGCAGATGGACAAAATGGGGAATCTCCCAGCCGAAGGCCTGGTAGAGCAGGACATACTTGGGAGTCGAGGACAGATATTCGGAACCCCGGACGATATGGCTGACCTCCATCAAATGGTCGTCGACGACATTGGCAAAGTTATAGGTGGGGTAACCGTCCGATTTTAGAAGAATCTGGTCCTCCAGTTCCTTGTTCATGACGGTGATGGTCCCGTAGACATCGTCCGTGAAAGAGGTCTCGCCTTCCAGGGGCATTTTCTGGCGGATGACATAACTCTCGCCTGCCTGCATCCGTCCTGCCGCTTCCTCCCGGGCAATCCCCCGGCAGCGCCGGTCGTAGCCGAAGGTCTCCGTCTCCTGTCCTTCTTCATCCCGGTCCACCCGGCCGGGCGGACAAAAACAGGGATAGGCGTCGCCCTGCTCAATCAGCATTCGGGCATAGCGGCCATAGAGGGGCAGGCGTTCACTTTGCGTGTAGGGGCCGTGGGGCCCTCCGATATCCGGGCCTTCATCGTGGTCAAGACCGCAGGTCCGGAGCGTTCGGTAAATGACATCGACGGCGCCTTCCACATAGCGTTCCCGGTCGGTATCCTCGATCCGGAGGATGAAATCCCCGGATCCGGATCTGGCGATCAGATATTCGTAGAGCGCAGAGCGCAAGTTGCCGATGTGCATCATGCCGGTCGGGCTGGGGGCAAATCGGGTTTTTATTCGTTTAGCAGTCATCTTTATTTGTCCTGGTTGGAAGTTGGGTTTTGTAAAACCAACCCTGATGATAACATAGATGAAGATTAGAGGGCCAAGAAGCGGTCCGGAGGGATCAAGGAAGCAGATGTTCGGTTATGTAAGACCCGAAAAGGCGGATTTGCTGATCCGCGATTTTACCGCCTACAAGGCGGTTTACTGCGGCCTGTGCAAGTCCATCGGCCGACGGGCCGGTCAGATCCCAAGAACGGCCGTGACCTACGACATGACTTTTTTTGCCCTTTTGCTCCTTTCTTTGGACAGCCGCCCCTTCGAGACGGGGGAGGAGTCCTGCATCCTGAATCCCCTGAAGAAGAAATCGGTTGCCGCCTCCCATCCGGTCCTCGATTATGCAGCCGACGTCTCCAGCCTCCTGGCCTACCAGTCAGCCCTGGATGACCTGCAGGACGGCAGGCCTGTAAAGGGCCGGCTTCTGGCCGGACTGTTCATCCGTGCAGCCCGCAAGGCCCGCAAAAATCTGCCGGAGCTGAATGACAAACTGGAAGCGGAACTGGCCGCCCTTTACCAGGCGGAGAAGGGCGAAAGTCCTTTTTTGGCAGCCGATATCTTCGGCCGGATACTGGAAGAGATCATGGCCGGAGGCTTGCGGGTGACCGAGACCGGGGAGGAGGACCGGGACCTGCTTTTAGCCCTGCTTCTTCCAGCGGCCGGTGCCCTGGGCCGCTGGGTCTACCTGATCGATGCCATCCACGACCGTGAGCAGGATGGGAAGGCGGGGCTTCCCAATCCTTTTTCGGGGATGTCCGAAGAGGAAGCCCGGCTTCTGGCCAAGGAGCTTCTGATCAAGGAGGAAGAGACCGTGGACCGCCACCTGGCCCTGCTGACCTATCGGCGTTTCGGGGCGCTGGTGTATAATATTGTGAGCCTGGGGCTCCCGGGAGTCCGGATAAGAATCCTGGCAGGCGAAGCGCTTCCAGCCCTTTAGGAAAGTTACAAGGAGGCAGGACTGACATGAACAGCAATCCTTACCATGTACTGGGAATCCCGGCAGGTTCGTCGGAGGAGATCGTCCGCGAAGCCTATCTGGAGCTGATCCGCAAATATGATCCCAACCTTTATGAAGATCAGCGGGCACGGGAACTGGCCGAGGCCAAAAGGCGGGAAGTCAATGCGGCCTACGATGCCATCACCCTGGGCAACCAGCAGGAACCGGTCCAGACGGCGGGTTGGGGATACGGCCAGCCCCAGGGTCAGCCGCCCCAGTACCAGCAGCCTCGTCAGTCCCCCTATTACCAGACCCGTTCCGGCGGCGATTCCTGCTGCCAGACCCTGACCTGCCTTTGCTGCGCCGACTCCTGCTGTGAGTGCATGGGCGGCGACCTCTGCCTTTGCTGTTAGCGCCCTAAAGGGTCATGAACCGTTCCCCGGTCCTTGCAACAGCCTCTCTTCTGACTGCACTTTGCTGGGTTCTCCTGGCCCTGTCAGGTGTCTTGCCGACCGGACGTCTTTTCGTCATGACCTTGGCCTCTTTTGTTGTGGTGTCCGCCTGCCTGGAACTGGGGCCTGGCAAGGCTTTCTACGTCTATTTGGGGGCATCGGTTCTGTCTTTGCTTTGGCCGGGTCTGGCAATTTTTTCACTCTTTGCCCTTTGTTTCGGCATTCTGCCTCTTTTGATCTTCTACTTGCGCAGCCGGATGGCACCCTTCTTTGCCCGTCTCCTGACCCACGCCGTCATGTCCCTTCTTTTCATAGGCGTCATTGCCATTGTGGGGATCGACCAGCTCATCCTCCGAGACCTTGGGCAATCCGCCCTCATTCTTTCGAGTCTGGCCCTTTTGGCCCTGCAGCTCTTCCTCCTTGTCTACGATTACGCCATGCGGGTTTTTATCAGGTTCTACGCAGACCGGATCGGCCCATGGATCCGGCGGCGGGGCTGATCAAATAAAATAGGGGAATAGGAAATTGAAGAGCGCTTGGGAGATCAGCGCTTTTTTGATGGAGGCAGACTGATGGCACGGGCCTCCCTGGCCGTTCTTTCCATCCGCTGGATCCGCAGCCAGTAGCGGAGCCGGACACTTTCCCTAAGGATGATGAAGAGGAAGACAAGGCCCAGCATGACGGACAGGCCGATGATGGTATAGGCCAGGTTAGGATTTCTCATCATCTGTTGAAGGGCCCGGCTAAGGACATTGCTTTTGGCCAGGATATCCTGGTCGGAACCCACCCGGACGTGGATCCGGACCCCATCTTTCAGGGTGAAGACGACCTGGCCGGTCATGACACCCTTCTGGACCGGGATAGGATAGGGAGCATTCCCCAGATATTCCAGTTTCTGTTCCAGGAAGTGATCGGATTTGGGATGGACATAATTGACGGCATCCAGATAGACCAGGTTGAAGAGTTCG
>DUUZ01000192.1 GCA_012841255.1 Clostridiaceae bacterium | reverse complement strand
TTCCAGGGCGCGGCCCACTTTCCTGGATACCTCCTCTGAATAGAGTTCATAGAGGATGGCGAATGTTGCGGCTTCATCTGTTTTCAGAATATGGAGATGGGCCTGGCTTTTATCCCGGCAGGTAACGATTTTGTCTGTTGGGACACCCGCAAAAAGCAAGGCCAGACGGACGTCTTCGGCCCGGCGCCCGGCCGCGATGATGCGTTCCACATCCCCCTTGGCCAGCATATCTAGGTCTGCGTCGTAAAGCCAGGCGGTGTTGTCCTCGGCGGTCATTTTATCCGTGCTGGTATCGACCAGGAGGATGAACTGCTTCTTCCCCGGGATCTGCCCGATGGCGCCGATGACGCGGCTGACGGCGATGGGATTCTTGCCCTTGGCCAGCATGCGGTAGATGGTCTTGTTTCCAGCCCGGACCATTTCTTTTCTTGATTTCCCGATGACCGCTCCTGCAAGTGCATCGGCAACGGATTCCTGACTGTAGCCCAGACGGCGGAAAAGTGTGACGGCGGCAAGGGCGTTGTAGAGATCCAGGATATTCTCCCCTTTGAAAGGGTAGGATTCCTCTTTGTTTTCCAGGCGGTTGATCAGGGTGAATCGGCCTTGCTCCCATCCGGTGATCTCGAGATCTGCTGTCATGGAAGACCAGCCACAGGCTTCGCAAAAAGAGCGGCCGATATGGTGGTAGCGGATGAAGCGGTCGGTCAGGGGCATCCTGCAGTCGGGACACAAAAGGACGTCCCGGATCAGGTTGGCGGTGAAGGCCGCCTCCCCGGGCAGGCGGGCTATTCCGAAAGAAGTGTGGGGCCGCCCCTTGGCCAGGCCCTGGGAGAGGAGATCATCGGCATTGACGATGACCTCGGTTTCCGGGTTGATGTTGTCATTCAGGATATCGAAGATGAATTCTCCGTGGGCATTGCGGAGATAGGATTCGCGGAAGAGGTTGGTCACGATCAGGTAATCCGGCCTGAGATGACGGAAGATGACCCGGGTGAAACGCTCATCGATTTCCAGGATAGCCAGGGGCTTTTTCGGCTTTCCGGTCAGGGTGGAGGCATCCAGAAGGGTTGTGATAATGCCTTCCTCGATATTGCTCCCGTAGGCGTTATGGGCGAAGGACAGATTGAAACTCCGGGCCATGTCGGCGATGAGGTTGGCGACAGTGGTTTTTCCGTTGGTGCCGGTGACCGCAATAATCTGCCGGGGTTTTCCGATGTAGGCCAGAAAGCCCGGGCAGAGTTTTTTTGCCAGCTGGCCGGGGAAATGGGTCGCCTTCAGATGGAATAATTTCATGGCCGTACGGACTGCGCGTACGATCAGGATGCTTATGACAAAGCGTGCTGGGCGTTTCTCTTTCACGCTGATCTCTTTCCCAAAAATAAAAAAGGCTATTGACTCGAAAATCATAGCGTGCTAGAATGATTCGATGTGTCGCCAACGCCGTTTCGGCTTGTCAAAATGTAGAGCTTTTGAGCTTTCCCGGGGCTCGCGATGGTGACATTATATCACGCGGTGAAACATCGTCAAGGCCGGTCTGGCGATGCGAGCGCAACCGAGCCGGTCCGATTTGTGAGGTGATCGCTGATGGTAAAGCCCGTTCAATACGGACGAGTGCAGAGAATGTCGTACTCAAAAATTGACGAAATCCTCGATATCCCGGATTTATTGGAAATCCAAAAAAGCAGTTACAAATGGTTCATTGAAGAAGGTCTGATGGAAGTCCTCAGGGAGTCCTCGCCTATAACTGACTTTTCCGGTGATTTCGAGCTTTCTTTTATCGATCGGAAGATCGATATTGACAGTCCCACATACGCTATCGAGGAGTGTAAGGAGAGGGACGCAAACTATGCGGCCAAGCTGTACATGGATGTCCAGCTCCGCAATCGTGTGACCGATGAGATCAGGACCCAGGAAGTATATATCGGGGAGTTCCCCTTGATGACCGACACCGGAAGTTTCATTATCAATGGAGCCGAGCGGGTCATCATCAGCCAGCTGGTCCGTTCGCCCGGCGCCTATTTTGATATTATCCGCGACAAAAATGATGTTGAACTTTATACCGCTCAGGTGATCCCCAACCGCGGGGCCTGGATTGAGTTTGAGTCGGATGCCAAGAGAATCCTCTGGGTCCGGGTCGACCGCCAGCGCAAATTCCACCTGACGATTCTGCTCAGGGCCCTGGGCCTTGGAACTGACCAGGAAATCATCGATGCACTGGGCACCGAGGAATCCCTCCTCATGACCATGCAAAAAGATGGCTGCAAGACCAGCGATGAAGGCTTGCAGGAACTGTTCCGCAAACTCCGCCCCGGTGAAGTCTATACCCGGGAGGGTGCCCAGGCACTCATCCACAACAACTTTTTCCAGCCCAGCCGCTATGACCTGGCCAAGGTGGGAATCTATAAGCTCAATAAGAAGCTGGCCATTGCCGAGCGCCTGGCCGGTCACGTCGCCGCCTCCGACATCATTGCCGAGGACGGTGAGCTTCTGGTCCTGTCGGGCGAGATCATCACCCGGGAGTCCGCTGAGGCCATTCAGCAGGCCGGCATCAATGTGGTCGATGTCTTCCCCATCTACAGGATCGGGGATACGGTCACCCAGTTTGATCACCAGCTCCGCATTGTCGGAAACGAGCGGGTGAGGGCTGAAAATTACCTGTCGCGTTTCTTTGGAAGCGAGGTTGCCGATTCCTTGGATTTCTCCGCCCTGGGCATCCATGAAGCCGTCTATACACCTGTTTTGCGGGAAATCGTGGAAGAGGCGCAGGCTGCGGAAGATCCGGCGGAATTTATCCGCCTGCAGTTTGTCCTTCGCA
>DUUZ01000191.1 GCA_012841255.1 Clostridiaceae bacterium | reverse complement strand
GTTTCTGGCCTTCACCCTCTTCAAATTGCCCTACGGGAGTCTTGTGGGTGTACTGACGGCGGTGCTGGCCATCATTCCATTCATCGGATCCTACATATCGGGGGCGGCCAGTCTTCTTCTGACCTTCCTCTTCGATCCGTCCGCCGTGCTCCGCTGCCTCCTGGTCTACGCCTCCGTCCAATTCGTGGAGAACCAGTTCATCTATCCGCGTGTTGTGGGAAGCTCGGTCGGCTTGTCCCCCTTGTATACGCTGATGGCAGCCTTGATCGGCGGCAAGCTCTTCGGTATTCCCGGCATCCTCTTCTTTATCCCCCTGACTGCTGTGGCGGTTGAGCTGATCAAGGAGGATGCGGCCAGGCGCGTGGAAAAACGGAAGGCCGCTGCCTGATACAGCAATCTCTCTCACCTTGGCCGGTATTCAGCAAACCCGCATCCACTCAGAGACCACTGGTTTCATACGCAAGGACAGCCTGCGCTGGAAAGGAAAAGTGCAATGCCCAGACCAAAACACTTACTGCCGATAATCCTTATGACTCTCTTGCTTGCCTTGAGCCTGGCCGCCTGTGGGGAGAAGCTTGAGCACGGTACAGGGACGGGCACAGCACCCTCCCAAAGCGAAAGCGTGGAAGTGACCAGGGAAAGAGCCTACGAGGGCCTGATTGACCAGTTGGAGAAGAAGGGCTATAGCGTCGTTGAGGAAGAGGTTGGGCCAGATGTTCTGCAGGGAGACCGCAGATGGCTGATCTTGGACGAGGGAGAAAATCTGACTGTCTATCTCTATGAAGACCAGGCTGCCATGGAAAAAGATGCATCTTATGTTTCAAAGAGCGGCTTGTCTTATCACAATGGGAGTCAGTCGGCAAAGATTCAATGGGTGTCAGACCCTCATTTTTTCAAAACAGAGAATATGATTCTTCTATATGTGGGGCAGAACCCAGAACTCTTGACAGTACTGGAGGCCATTATGGGCAGGCAGTTTGCCGGTCTGTCCAGCTGACCGTATTTGGTATAACTCATCTTCCTGACTCCAGTGCAGGAAGATAAATATCGAGGGGAAAATTGAAGACAAATCGTTTAGATGGACTTGCATAAGAAAACAAAAACCCCCGCGACTTCACTGTCACAGGGGTTTCCCTTTGGTTGCGGAGGCAGGATTCGAACCTGCGACCTCCGGGTTATGAGCCCGACAAGCTACCAGCTGCTCCACTCCGCGGTGTTGCTTGGTTTCGGATGGTGCTCGTGGCCGGACTCGAACCGGCATGGATTGGAATCCCGCGGATTTTAAGTCCGCTGCGTCTGCCGATTCCGCCACACGAGCAGTCATTGAAACGCTTAGACACTCTAGCATGCGTTTTCATCACTGTCAAGTAAAAAGGACGATGGTTACCCTAGACCTCCTGGCGGTTCTGGAAGGCCCGGGCCAGGGTGACCTCGTCAGCATACTCCAAGGCAGCTCCCATGGGGATGCCGTGGGCGATCCGGGTGGTCCGGATGCCAGCCGGTTTCAGGAGTCTTGCAATATAAAGGGCTGTGGCCTCGCCTTCAACCGTGGGGTTGGTGGCCAGGATGATCTCCTCCACCTCCTCATGTTCCTGCAGGCGCTGGAAAAGCTCCTTCAGCCGGATATCTTCCGGCCCGATGTCCTGCATGGGGGAGATGGCTCCGTGAAGAACATGGTAGAGGCCCTGGTAGTCGTGGATCCGCTCCATGGCGGCTACATCCCGGGGGCTTTCCACGACACAGATCCGGGTCTTGTCCCGGGTCCTGGAGGAACAGATATCGCAGGGGTCATCCTCGGTCAGATTGCAGCACTCGGAACAAAGCCTGACATTCCGGCAGGCCTCCTGGATGGCTTCCGCCAGGGCCAGGGCATCCTCCCGGGATTCATCCAAAATATGGAAGGCCAGTCTTTGAGCAGTCTTCTGCCCGATTCCCGGCAATTTGGCCAGGGCATTGACCAGCTTGGCGATGGCCGGTGAAAAACGGTAGGCCATATCAGAAGCCGGGGATGCCGAAGCCGCCGCCGGTCACCTGGGCCATCCGGGCTTCCGTCATCTCGTCCAGCTGCCGGGCCGCATCATTGACCGCCGCAGTGATCAGGTCCTGGAGCATCTCCACATCCTCGGGATCCACGACCCCGGGATTGATCTCCAAAAGTTCAATCTGATGGCCCGCTCCCAAAATGACCCGAACCACACCGCCGCCGGAGGTCGCCTCGGCCTTCATTTCGGCAACTTCTTCCTGGGCGACCGCCAGGTCTTCCTGCATCTTCTGGGCTTGCTTCATCAGCTGGTTCATCTGGTTACCGCCTCCCGGCATACCGCCGCCTCTGGGGTAGCCTCCGCGTCTTCCTTTTGCCATAGTATCCTCCCTTAATCGGTATCCGCCTCATCAAAGGGCGGGGGCAGTTCATCACTGAAGGCGACATCTCGCGCCTGATGCATCCAGGGCCACTCGGCCGTCTCGCCTACTTCCCGGTCGACTTTCTCGTCCAGGGCGATCAGTACCGGGTAGGGGATGCCGGTTCTTTTATGGATCAGTTTTTGAATGAGGTCAATACACTCTTTCTTATTCAGACAGGCATACTGACCGAAAAGCTTGTTTTCAAAGCGGATCTCAAAGGTTCCGCCATTGACGAAGATCCGGGCCGGCCGGGCACAAAGGGCCACATCCAGCCGTCTTTCCTTCTGGATATCTTCCAGAACATCCCGCCAGACCGAAAGCAGGGATTCTTCTCCCTTGTCCGTCTTGATGGACTCCGTATCCGGTGTGATGCAGACTGTAGGGCCTTCCTCCCGGACCGGCTTTGCTTCCCGCCTTTCTTCCCTCTGTATCGGGGGAGGCGGAGGGGGCGGGGTGCCTTCCCTCTCAGGTTCCGGCTTTGGGTCCGGTTTGGCCGGGGCTTCCCTCTTCGCCGCCGGCTGACTCCTGACTGCGGGCGGGGGCGCTGTCTGTCCCTGGGATGAAAGCTGAATCAGGCCGATTTCAAGCGAGGTCCGGATATCCGGTGAAAAACGCAAGGTGACCTGCAATTCCGCCAGCCCTCCGATGATCCCGGTCAGGGCGGCGGCATTCGAAGAGGCGGCCAGCTTTTGCAGCTGCGCAATATCCTCTCCCCGCATCTGGATCAGGCGCTCCGGATGATCCGAGACGCCCGCGACCAGGAGATTTCTGAAATAGCCGCCCAGGTCGGTGACGAACTTGGCCAGATCCCGGCCCGACATGACCAGCTCCTGAATGTTGGTCAGAAGGCTCTCCGGATCGTTGTCCAGCATGGCCTTGGCCGTCTCCGAGAGAAACTGGTCGGGGACCCGTCCGGCTAGGGTCAGGACATCGTCCCGGCTGACCTCTTCTTTCCCCAGCTGGCGGGTCTGGTCCAAGAGACTGATGGCATCCCGCATGGCCCCGCCGGAAAGCTGGGCGATGACCTCCAGAGCCTCATCCAGAATGGACAGTTCAATGTGGTCGGCGATGACCCGCATCCGACCGACAATTTCCTCGTCTTTGATCCTTCTGAATTGGAAATGCTGGCTTCTGGAAATGATGGTGGCGGGAATCCTGTGGGGTTCCGTGGTCGCCATAATGAAGATGGCGTGGCCGGGCGGTTCCTCCAGGGTTTTTAAAAGGGCATTGAAGGCTCCCTGGGACAGCATGTGGACCTCATCGATAATGTAAACCTTGTACTTGGCCCGGACCGGTGTAAAGATAATCTCATCGGTCAATCGCCGGATATGGTCCACACTGTTATGGGAGGCGGCGTCGATCTCGTTGATATCCATGAGCGAGCCGCTGTTGGCGGCCAGGCAGATTTCGCATTGATTGCAGGGGTCGCCGTCCTGGGGATTCAGGCAGTTGACCGCCTTGGCGAAGATCTTGGCCAAAGAGGTTTTTCCTGTTCCCCGGGTTCCTGAAAAGAGGAGGGCGTGAGCAAATTTCCCGGTAATGACGCTTTGCCGCAGAGGAAATACCACCTGCTCCTGGGCGACCATGTCCGAAAAAGTCTGCGGCCGCCACAAACGGTAAAGAGCCAGATGATCTGTTTCCGTCATGTCTTTATCTCTCCTTGTTCCGGATAAAAAATACCGCACCTGAACCACAGCTGAATCAGGTTTCCCCGCGGCGCCTGCAGGGGTCCGCTTACCGCTGCTTCCTTCCGGATCTGACGGGGTTCACAGGCCTGCATCGCACGGGCCCCGCGTTCAGCTGCGGTTCAGATACGGC
>DUUZ01000190.1 GCA_012841255.1 Clostridiaceae bacterium | reverse complement strand
TTATAACGTATGGGTTCAAGCCCGCCTGCCCTCCTGCGGATGTTACAAGGGCCCGGCCTGTCCCCGGGCCTTGTCCCGGATGAAATCTAGGATGTCCCGGTCCACTTCCTCACGGTTGGTCTCATTGACCAGCTCATGGCGGCCGCCCTCGTAGGACTTGACGGTGACATCTCCAAAGCCCAGTTCCCGGTACTTGCGGGCCAGCAGCGGAGCCGCCTTCCCCATATCTCCGACCGGATCGTCACCGCCGCTGGCAATGAAGACCGGGGTCCGGGTGTCCATCTTTTCCAGATTCTTCTTCCGGTACAAGGACCGGATACCCGTGAACATATCCGTAAAGGCCCGGGTCGTAAACTTGAAGCGGTTCCGTTCGTCCGCCAGATAAAGATCCACGATCTCCCCGTCCCGGGACAGCCAGTCAAGAGGCGTCCGGGAGTCGGGGAAATGCTTGGCATTCCCTCCCAGGGTCAGGCGGTCAAGAAAGGGACTCCGGTAGCGGGGACCCCGGAAAAAGCCGATCAGGCGGGACATGGCAAGACCCGCCGAGATCAGCCAGGCGGGCTGCATGCCGGTCCCCAGGATCAGGACCCCTGCAAAGCTGTCTTCAGGATAGGTATGGAGATACTGGCGGACCAGAAAGGATCCCATGGAATGGCCCATGAGGAAGGAGGGAAGCCCCGGATGAGAATCCCGGAGCCTGTGCTGGAGTGTATGGAGATCTGCCAGCACCTTGCGGTTGCCATCCTCTTCCGCAAAAAAACCCCAGTCTTCCTTGGAAACAACTGAATCGCCGTGGCCCAGGTGGTCGCTTCCCGCAACCAGAATCCCCTGGCCGGCCAGCACCCGGGCAAAGCGGTCATAGCGGTCGATGAACTCGACCATGCCGTGGGCAATCTGCAGGACGGCCCAAGGCTCTTCTTCCGGCTCCCAGACGGATACATAGATATCGGTCCGGCCATCGGACGATTTGAAATATTCTGTTTTTCTTTCCATGCTACACCTCCTTTTGGCCGGAACGGGCAGCTTCACGCCGCCGGGCGGCCTCCTGCAGGACCTCCATGACTCCCTGACGGGTCACCGGGGCCATGACCTCTCTTCGATAATGGACGGATCCGGGGAAGCCCCGGAGGTAAAAGGCAAAAGAGGACCGCATCTCCCGGATGGCGACAGCCTCTCCCAAAAGGGCAATGGTCTCATCCAGCTGTTCCTCCATGGCCGACAGCCACTCATCCGTCGTCACATACATAAGGTCCCGGTCCTCTTGCGGGATGATCTTCAAAATGCCGGGGTCTTCCACGAGCCACCTGAAGATAAAGGGATTCCCCCGGGCCGCCCGCCCGACCATGAAGCCGTCGCAGCCGGTCACTGCCTGCATTCTTTGCAGGTCACCGGGATTCTCCAGATCCCCGTTCCCGATCACCGGGATCCGGACCGCCTCCCGGACCTTCCGGATGACCTCCCAATCGGCCTGTCCCCGGTAAAACTGATCCAGGGTCCGTGCGTGTACCGTGACAGCAGAAGCTCCTCCCGCCTCCGCCGCCTTGGCCACCTCCGGCGCATTGATGGAAGATGCAGTGAGCCCCGAACGGATTTTGACCGTGACCGGCTTGCCATAAGGCTCTGCCGCCCCGACAGCGGCCCGGACAATGGCCTCCGCCAGGAGGGGTTTTTCCATCAGCCGGCAGCCGGCCTGCTCCTTGATCACTTTGGGAGCCGGGCAGCCCATATTGAGATCCAGGAAGGCTGCGGTCCGGTAGAGAGGCTGATCCAACAGAAGACCGGCCGCAAAGGCAAAATCTTCCGGTTCACTCCCGAAAAGCTGGATGCCCCAGGGTTTTTCCCCCTTGGTCGGCTGCAGGTAGCGGGCCGACCTTCGAAGCGA
>DUUZ01000189.1 GCA_012841255.1 Clostridiaceae bacterium | reverse complement strand
GCTTATGGTAAAGGCGGACTTATCGTAGACGGTCAGGATGACATCCAGTTCCTGGTCTTCAAGGAAGTCCGTGATGGCGGACCGGGCCGCCCGGAGGGCTTCCTCCTTGGGATAGCCGTAGATACCGCTGGAGATCAGAGGGAAGGCGATCCTTTCCAGCTTATTTTCAAGGGCCAGCTCCATGGCCCTGGTGTAGGCACTTCGAAGGAGGCGTTCGCTTTCCCGGACATTGTTCTTATCGTAGACAGGGCCGGCGGCGTGGATAATAAAGGCGGCCGGAAGATCAAAGCCGGGCGTAATCACGGCTTCCCCGGTTTGAATGGGGGCCAGGGCTTGGCAGACAGCCTGGAGTTGTTGGGGTCCGGCGGCCTTGAAAATGGCGCCGCAAACCCCGCCGCCCATCTGCAGCTCCGTGTTGGCAGCGTTGACGATGGCGTCAACTTCAAGTTTGGTGATGTCCTGGCGGATAATGGTCAGGGGCATGGGTTCACCTCAGGGGTAAGAAAAACGGCGCAGGTCCGAACCGGGCGCCGTTTTGGTACAGCTCATCAGAACATTTGCTTCTGAATGTCGCGAAAGGGGATTACTCGATGGAAATCGCCTCGGTCGGGCAGGATTCGCGTGCTTCTTCCGCACTCTCTTCCAGATCCGGTGTCACCTCACCGATCACATGAGCCAGACCGTCATCGCCCATCTCAAAGACTTCCGGGCAGATGGTTTCGCAAAGGCCGCATCCGATGCAAAGATCGTGGTCAACTGTTGCTTTCATTCTCTTTCCTCCTTGTTTTGCTCTCCCGTGGGACAGCTTATAAGTAATTGACGCTGTTATTATACTGCTTTTTTCAAATCGGGGGGATCACTTGAAAAAAGCCGTCAGGAACCTGAAAGAAGGGTCCGGAGCAGGAGAAGGAAAAAACCTGTCCCCAGGACCGCCATAAAGAATTTCTTCCGGATTACGACATAGGTAACCCATTCCCGGATGAAAGCGTTGATGGAAAAGTAGAGCTTGGTCGGAGCCCCGCGGCCGTCACAGGGGATGTCCAGTTCCCGGGCCAGAAGCAGGGCCCGCAGAAGATGATAGCGGTTGGTGACAAGGAGGATATGCCCCGGATCCGAAGCTTGTCCCTTCTCCCGGGTTTCGATCAATTCCCTGGAGAAGAGTAAATTTTCCTTGGTGTTCCGGGAACGGTTCTCGACCAGGACCTGTTCTTTGGGGACGCCCTGTCCCAGTGCGTAGTTTCGCATGGCTTCGCCTTCAGCCAGTTTCTCATCATCTCCCTGGCCTCCGGACAGGATCAGGCTGCTCCCCGGATTGGCATGGAAGGCCGATCAGGGCAAGGGCACCGACGGCCAGGCTGATCTGACTGAAGAGGGTGCCGGGTCTGTTAATGGCAATGTAATCCGTGAGGGCGGCCAGGGACAGAAGTGTGGTCAGCAGGAAAAAAGCCACAAGCAGACTGCGCCGCTCTCTTCTGTACTGACAGGTAAATAAAAGAATATTGATGAGAAGAGCTGCAAGCAGGAGTGTCATGTCGGTGCCTCGCAATCTTTCCCGTTTTTCATTTCAGGCCACCCGGGAGGGATCATGCCTGAAAATCTCTTCCTCCGGGATGCTTCACAAGAATAATCATAGGCAAGGGGCCCTGCTTTGGCAATCGGGCAACGTCAGCTCAAAGCCTTGACCAGGATCCGGTAGGAGGCGGCCATGGCGGTTTCGGCCGGCAGGCTGGTGACGGGGTGATACAGGCTGTGGGCAAAGGCTGCCAGGGCACCTATGATGGCCATCTCCCGATAGCTCTCTTCTTCGTCTTCCAGGGAGCGGATTAGACCCTCCCTGATTCCTGCTTCGAAGACGTCTTCAAAAATTCTTTTGACCCAGCGGTCGTTGGCCTGCAGGTATTCCTGGTAATCTGCCAGATGTTCGTAAAAGTCTGACAGTTCCCCCAGGGGGGAGAACATCTTGCATTGTTCCTTATTCTCATCTGCCTGGCGAGCCAGGATCCAAAGGATCACATAGTATTTGTCCCGGAAACCATCCTTGCCCTCAACCGCCTGCAAGGTTTCTTCCAGGCCCCTACCCAGATGATGGAGGAGAGCTTTGGAGATGGCCTCCTCCTTGCTTATAAAGTAGTCGTAGATGGTGCCTTTGCCGACATCCGCCCTCTTGGCGATGTCCGAAACCTTGATGGTGTAGGGGTTGATGCCTTCCCGGATCAGGGCCATGATGCCGGCGAAGATGGCTTTTTCCTTGGAGCTGAATTTCATTTCCTGCATGCTCAGATCCCTCCTTTTTCGCTTAAGCCCTGCTTCTTCTCCCGATGGATCAGGTCGTAGATGACCGGGATGACGATCAGGGTCAGAAGGGTGGAGTAGATGAGACCGCCGATGGAAACAACGGCCAGGGGCTGGAGCATCTCGGACCCCATACCGACACCCAGGGAGAGCGTGGATAAACCCAATATCGTTGTGACAGCCGTCATCAGGATAGGGCGGAGCCGGGTGCGGCCGGCTCTCATCAGGGCCTCCCGTTTGCCCAGACCCAAGGCCCTAAGCTGGTTGGTAAAGTCAACGAAGACGATGCCGTTGTTGACGACGACCCCGCTTAAGACCAAAAAGCCCAGCATGGAGATGACGCTGATCTCGTAGCCCATGAGGAAGAGGGCCAGGAGGCCGCCCGTAAAGGCCAGGGGGATGGTGAACATGACAATGAAGGGCGAGAGCAGGGACTGGAACTGGACCACCATGATCAGGTAGATGAAGGCAATGGCCAGGATCAGCATGTAGCCTAAGTCTTCAAGGGAGTCCGAGATAATCTGGTTCTCACCGGCGTCCTCGATTCGGTAGCCCGACGGCAGTTCGTAATCCCGGATCCTTCTTTGGAAGTCCTGGCTGACCAGTCCGATGTTGTGCTCGGGATCGATCCCGGCGGTGACGGACAGGTAGCGCTGCTGCTTGTCCCGCCTGATGGAGGCCAGGCCTTCTCCCTCCTTGATAACAGCGATGCTGCCCAGTTCAACTTTGACTTCGCCCTCGGGGGTCTTGCCCGTGAGTTCCAGTTTATTCAGTTCATCCGCTTTCAGGTTTGCGGTCCGGCCGTCCAGGACGATCAGGGGGTAATCCTTATTCTCAACCGTCAGGGAGCTTTGCGCTCTCCCTTCCGAAATGCTGCCTGCCACATGGGCATAGACCTGGGCTACGGTCAATCCCTTCTCCATAGCCTTGTTCTTGTCGACCGCGATCCGGATTTCAGTCAGGGTTTCCTCACGGCCGTAAACCACATCAACGGTTCCTTCGACTTTCTCCAGGATTTCCCCCAGATCCCGGGCGATCCCCTGAAGGACATCCAGGTTTTCGCCCTTGACCATGACCTCGATGCCGGAGCCGCTCAGGGCCGACATGTCCATATTGGAGGAACTGACACTGATGTCCGCCTCAAGATCCCGGGTAGCTTCCAGGATCTGTCCTTCCATGTCCTTGTTTTTCAAGCGGAGGTTCTGATCCAGAAGAAGATAAAGGGACATGCTGTTTCTTCCCCTTCCGCCTCCCCCCATGAGGCCCATGCCGGACATGAGTCCGCCTTCGAAGGCACCGACCGTTTCAATGCCGGGGATTTCCAGCAGGCGGCCGATGACCTCTTCTGTCGCTTCGATGAGTTCATCCCTTGTGGCCTCCTTGTCCAGGCTTACGGACAGTGACATCTGCGGGGCATCCATGTCGGGGATGAAGGAAGTGCCAAGCGACAGGGAGAGAACCAGGCTGAGGACGGCCAGGACTGCCACGGCAGAAAGAATGACGGCCCGGTGCCGGAGAGACCAGCCCAGGAAACGGGTGTATCCCTCTGTGAAGCGGTTGAAGAAGCGGCTTTTCTTTTCAGCCGATTTTTCCAGCATCCGGGATGCCAGCATGGGGACCAGGGTCAGGGCCACAATCAGGCTGGCCAGAAGGGAGTAGGCGATGGTCAGCCCCATGTCCGTAAAGATCTGCTTGGAGATTCCCTTGACGAAGACAATGGGCAGGAAGACAGAGGCCGTTGTCACCGTCGAAGAGATGATGGCGCCGCCGATTTCGCGGGCACCTTCGATACTGGCTTCGATCGTGGACATGCCTTCCAGCCTTAAGCGGTAGATATTCTCAATAACCACAATGGAGTTGTCGACCAGCATGCCGACCCCCAAAGCCAGTCCGGCCAGGGAGATGATATTAATGCTGACGCCGGTGAAGTACATCATGGCGATAGCGAAGATCAGGCTGATGGGGATGGAGACCGCAATGATGAAGGTAGGGCGGATGTCCTTCAGGAAAAGCAGGAGGATGAGGATGGCCAGAAGCCCGCCGTAGAGGACATTCTTCAAAACAGAATCGACGACGATGTCAATGTACATGCCCTGGTCCATGAGGGCTGTGAAGCGGAGTTCCCCCATCTCTGATTCCAGTTCGGAGGCCTTGGTCCGGACGGCTTCCGTGACCTTGGCTGTGGAGAAGGTGCTCTGCTTTTGGAAGGTCAGTATGACGGCGGCATTGCCGTTGACCCGGGCATAGCTCTCCGCCGAATTGTCGGTCAGGCTGACATCGGCGACATCCTTGAGGTAAATCCGCCCGATCCCTTCCTGGCCGGTGTCAAAGAGAAGGAGGTTTTCCAGCTCTTCCTGGTCTTTCAGTTTATCCCCCACCTTGACCAGAAGGTCCTGACCTCCTTCGGAAAGGGAACCGGCAGGCATGGAAAAGTTTTGGGCCGCCAGAATAGCCGACAGCATATCCCTGGTGATGACACCATCCAGGGAGGCCTGCCTGAATGCCTCGTCCCGGGTCTTTTCAAACTCGGCCATCTTCTCGTCCAGGGCTTTTTCGCCCAGGGTCAATTGCTCGCGGGCCCGGCCCATTTCTAGACCCAGAAGGGCCCTGCCGGTGTTGAGTTCCTGTTCTTTCAATCCCAGTTGGCTGATCTGGTCATTCAGGACTTCCTTGCCGTCGGAGAGTTCCTTCTTGGTATCGCTGATGGCTGCAAGACCCTTGTCGATTTCTGCCTTGCCGGCAGCAAGGAGTCCCAAGGTCTCTTCCAGCTGGCCCCGAAGATCCCCCAACATGGCCTGGAGTTGCCCCAGATCCAGGGGTTCCCTGCTTTCTAATCCGGCTTCGATCTCGGTAAGAGCCGGCCCCAGCGCATCCTTGATTTCCTGGGGCAGATTGCGGATCAGGGCCAGTAAAGTGCCTCGCAGTTCTTCCTGCCGGTCCAGCCAATCTTCGTTTGCACCGGACAGGCTCTTTTCTATTTCCTCCAGGAGTCCCAGAATGGTTTTGAGATTGTTTTCCCGGGTGATGAGCTCCATTCTCTTTTCCCGAAGCTCGGTCTCAGCGGAGAATAGTTCTCTTTCTCCCGCCAGAAGTTCGGTCTTGGCCTTTTGCAGCTGGGATCTGCCCTGGCGGATGGC
>DUUZ01000023.1 GCA_012841255.1 Clostridiaceae bacterium | reverse complement strand
TCCCGTCAGCTGGATCCAGGATTCAGCTGAAGACAGGGCGATTTCAGACAGCTCCTCGGGAGTGGGACTGACATTCAGGGCGCAGTCGGACATGAGGAACATGCCGCTGCTCCCCTTGTCGCTGTTGGGGACGATCATGAGCATGTAGGCCGAGACCAGACGAGTCCCCGGCTTGGTCTTCAGAATCTGCAGGGCCGGACGGAGGGTGTCGGCTGTCGTGTGGACTGCACCGGCCACCAGGCCGTCAGCCAGGCCCATCTTGACCAGCATCATGCCGAAATAGGAGGGATCCTGGACCAGGAGGTCCGCCTCTTCCCGGGTCATGCCCTTGTGCTTGCGGAGTTCGTAAAGGGTTTCGGCCATCTCCCCCAGTCTGCCGAAGGAGGAAGGATGCATGAAAACGACCTTGTCCAGATCAAAGTCCGGGACCTTGGCCTCGGCCGTCTCCCGGTCCCCGATCACGATGATATTGGCCACGTCCTCGCAACTGATCTCGGAAGCCGCTTCCAGGACCCGCCGGGACCTGCCCTCGGGAAGGACAATGGTTTTCTTGTTGTTGGCCGCTTTGACCTTAATGCTATTGATGAAATCAACAATCACGGACGATGTACTCCTGGCTGTCGTTTGGGCTTGATACCGCCCCTTTGGCGGTCCGCCTCTTTGCCCTAAAGGCCACCGAAAATTATAACACAGAGTCAGCGCAGGGACAGGAGAACGGCCAGATTGTCTTCCGCATTCAGGATATAGCTTCGATCCGTGCTTCCCGGCCGGTACCAGCCGCCGAAAATATCGCTGGTCGAACTGGAGGCATAGAATGTCATCATGACCTCCCGGGCCGCATTGATCAGCAGCGGATCCCCCAGGGCCCGGCCCAGAGAGAGAGAGAGGGCATAGGCGGAAGATTGGGCATAAGAAGACGCCTCCCCGCCGGTCACCGGATTCCAGCCCGCAGGCAGCCTCTTGTCATCCCGCAGGCCCGACCGGATCAGGGAGGCAAACTCGTAATCCGGGAAGCCGGCCTCCGCCAGGTGCAGGGCAATGGTCAGCTCTTCCCCCGTCCGGGACAGGAGGCTGTCCCCCGTAACGGCAAGATAATTCCCCTCCTCATCGATGGCCGAGGCATAAAGCGGAAGGTCCCCCGAAAGCCGGGCCCCCTCCAGGGTCTGCTGCCAAGTCCGGGCCAGGGGGCCCCAGCCGGGATCAAAACGCGAGAGGGCATAAAGGGCCCACAAATCAATATCTGCAAGATAGGTGCCTCGGACCCGGACCAGAGGCTGCTCTTCGCCCGGGGTCGGCAGGGTGCCGGGCGGAGGGACATCCCATTCGTCATAAGCCACCAGGGTCTTGGGGCCGGCAATCAGATCCCCCGCTGTTTCACCAGCGGAAAAAAGAGGCAGGAGAAGGGCGGAAAGCTCCGCGATTTTCTTTTCAATTTTCTTTCCCCCGAAAGCCTGATAGCCCTCAAGCAGGGAGCGGACATAGGCCAGGGTCACGCTCCAGTGGCCCTCCCCGCCCGGCTGATCGGCGTGAAAAAAGCCCGCCTTGTAGGCCCTGTCAAAGGATTCCATCCACTTGAGGAAGAGAGAGCGTTTTCCCATGCGTGCCAGCGTGCGGCCGTAGGCCAGCTGGTCGGGGGCCAGGAATGACTCGGACCGCTGCCCCTCCTCTCCCCGTGCGGCCGGGGTCTCATAGGAGGAGGCGATCAGGCGGGCTGAAGTGTCGGCATCCACGGCCAGTGCCGCTGACAGTTTATCGTCCACAATCTTGAGGATGCCCGGAGCCAGGAGGTCCGGATCATATTCCTCCGAAGCAGAGGCCCGGCCGTAAAGGGGCGGCAGTTCAATCCTTCTTCCCAGGCGGGCATAGACCAGCTCGTAGACCAGGACTGAGGCCATGGCCAGGACCAGTATCAGAGCCGTGAACATAAGGGTTCGCTGTGTTTTCTTTGACATTTGACGCCCCTTCCTTTAGCTTGATTTTAGCATCAAAGAGGCAGGCAGATAAGGGTCATGGATACCGTCGGACTGACAGCAGAATACAATCCCTTCCACAGCGGGCATGAACAGCAGCTGGCCTTGATCCGCAAAGAAGCGGGGCAGGCCTCTGGCATTGTGGTCTGCCTGTCGGGCCCCTTTTGCCAAAGAGGCGGCCCCGCCCTACTGGACAAGGGCGTCCGGGCCGGCCTGGCCATCCGCATGGGGGCTGACCTGGTCCTGGAACTGCCCCAGGCCTTCGCCTTTTCTTCGGCCGAGCGCTTTGCGGAAGGGGCTGTCCGGACTCTTCTTTCAACCGGGATTGTCCGGCAGCTGGCCTATGGGACCGAGGACCCCCTCTCCCATTCCCTGATCCGGGAAACGGCTGCCCTTCTGGCCCAGGAACCGGCGGAACTGTCAGCAAGGCTCCGCCAGGGCATCGCGGACGGCCTGGGTTTTGCCAAGGCCCGGGAAGAGGCCCTTGCGGATTACAGCCAAAATCCGAGGATGGCCCGGCTGCTTCGGAACTCCAACACCATCCTGGCAGTCGAGTACGAGAAGGCCCTGGCCCGCTATGGGCCCCTTCCCACCATGGCGCTGCCCCTCTTCGATAAAGAGAACATCTCAGCCTCCCTGATCCGGGACCGGATCCAGGAAGCCCGGGACAGCAGGGAGCCGGACGCACTCTGGCAGCTCATGCAGGATCTTGCAACCTTGCTCCCCCCCGCTTCCCTGGCCCTGATCATGGATGCTCTGACCCGGAAATCCGGCCTGGTCACAGAAGAGGATCTGGCCCTCTCCTTCCTTCTATCCCCGGCCTTTTCCAGACGCGAAAGCCTGGCTGCCATGGAGGGCATGCAGGGCGGACTTGCCGGCCGCCTCTTCAATGAATTGAAAAACGATCCGGCCCGGGCCCTGGGCCAGGGTCCTTT
>DUUZ01000188.1 GCA_012841255.1 Clostridiaceae bacterium | reverse complement strand
CTTCTTCCATGCGGAAATGATCCTCAAGTATCCCAAGCCGCCCAGAAAATCCAGAAGGAAAAAGGCAGCGGACGAGGACGTTACTCCATAGATTTGCAGACGTCCACCCAATCTTCGGGTCCGGCCAGTCTTTCCAGTTCCTCCAAGGTGACCCTGACCAGGCTGTTGGGCGACCCGCCCCCCAGATAGACGGTCGTGTTGCCCCGGATGGATTCATCCAGATAGACCGGGACCCCTTCCTTGACGCAAAAGGGGGAGACGCCCCCGATTTCGAATCCGACCAGATCCAGGACCTGGTCCGCCGGAATCATCTTGGGGCGCCCTTCGAAACGGGCTCTGAATTTTCCGTTGTCAACCCGGACCGTGCCGGCAGAGACGACCAGGAGAGGCTGGTTTTTAACCAGAAATGACATGGTCTTCAAGATCTGCCGGGTCTCGCATCCGACGGCTTTTGCAGCCAGCTCAACGGTGGCGCTGGATTCTTCAAAGACCAGGACCCGGTCTTCCATCCCAAGTTCCCTGAAATAATCCCATATTTTGTCTTTGGCCATATGTTCTTCTTTCCTATTCCATTTCCCTGACCTTGCGGTAGATCTCCCGGACCTCATCATCCTTCATTACAGAATTCAGGACAAGGGCGATTATGATGACAATCAGGATGCTGAGAGCCAGCCGGGTCAGCATGAAGCGGGGGCCCAGGCTGGAGTATTCGAAGATGAGCATGGGGATTTTGGCAGAGGACCAGGCGCCGACCATGATGAGGACATTAAAGAACTTGACATCCTTTTTCATAAGGGCGGCGGCGACGGGGAAGGAGACATAAAGCGGGCCGGCGGCGGCAGAACCAAGTACAAAGGCCAGCACCGCCCCCATGACCCCAGAATCTTTGCCCATGTATTTCACCATGGTTCCCCGGGGGACCCAGACATCAAGGAGGCCCAGCAGAATAAAGACGGGGGGCAGGATGGTGGCCATTTCCTTCAGACTCATCAGGATAGTGCCGGAGGCTTCCTGGCCCAGATCCCGGTTGTAGAAGAAGAGGAGGCCGAAAAGAAGAAGTGCGGCGAGGGCAATGCTGTAGCGCTTGAGAAGTTTCACAGGACCACGACCTTTCCAATGACCAGGGCGACCAGGAAGGCGAAGACGAAGGCCAGGGCATTGCGCCAGATGGTCATCTTCCTGCCGAAGAATCTGACTTCCATGGGGAAGGTAATAAGCCCTACCATGGTCAAGGTGGAAACGAAGGCTGCCAGCTGCATATAACCGGCTCCATTTTGAAGGAGGACAGCCGCCATGGGGAAGGCGACAAAGGCCGGCATGAGGGTGACGGATCCCAGGATGGCGGCCAGGAGCACGCCCCACCAGCCGGAGGAACCCCCGATGATCCGGCTGATTGTCTCAGGGCTCAGGAGGGCGATGATCAGGCCGATGGCCACGATCATGGCCAGCATCTGGGGCAGGATGTTCTCCAGGGATTTCCAGGCCTTGATCAGGGCTTTTTTGGTTTTACCCCTGTCCTTGATCAGGGACAGGGTCAAGAGAACGATTGTCACTCCGTAGAATATCTTGGTATGCATGCGGTGTCCTACTCCTTCAGGCCATCATACTTGTCGATCATGGCGGTCAGCATATCCCGCCGGGCCCTCATCCGCACCATCCAGAGATCCAGGGCATAGCTGCCGTCGGGCGTCAGCGAATAAACCCTCTTTTTGGGGCCCGGTCCGCCTCCGGTCCAGCTGGATACCACAAGGCCGCGGTTTTCCATACCCTGCAAGGCGCGGTAAATGAGGGAGATGTGAATGGGATTCTCCTGCAAAGAGAGCAGATTCAATTGGTCCTGGAGTTGGTAGCCGTAAGAATCCTCCTCTTTCAAAAGGCAGAGGAGGCAGGCCTCAATCCACCGCTCACCGCGGTGCGGTCTTTCCATGTCCATTGAATACCCCCTACTATGTGCAGTCAGCATATAGTAGGGGGATCAAGCTTAACTGTCAAGGGCTGCAAGGAAAGCCTTCATCAGAGCCGGCAGATCAAGAGGGGTCCGGCCGGTCAGAAGGTTCCCCGAAATCACGGTCTCCTGGTCCAGCCAGCGGGCACCTGCATGGACCAGGTCGTCCCGGATGGAAAAGAAGGAGGTGACCTCCCGTCCCTTCAAGTCACAGCAGGATGCCAGCATCCAGCCCCCATGGCAGATGGCCGCAATGGGTTTTTTCAGATCGTCGAAATGTTTGACCAGCTGGCGGGTCGCTTCAGACCGCCGCATGAAGTCGGGTGAAAAGCCGCCCGGAATGAAAAGTCCGGCATAATCCTCTGCCTTGACTTCGTCCGAACCGTGGGTGCTCCTCATCTGAAAACCAGCCTTGCTGGTATAGACCGTATCTTTTTTCGTGCCGATCAGATGGACTTCATAATCCTCACGCAAACGGTGGAAAGGATAGATTACTTCCTGTTCATCAAATAGATTCTCAAGTAATAGGGCGATTTTTTTCATGGACAGATCCTCCCGTCAAGTCTTGATTCAACTTTACGACGGAAGGACCTGCCGGCACCGTAACATGTCGGGGTCAGGACCGGTCCCGGCCTCCCCGTTCTTTCACATCCCCGCGGATCCGGTCCAGCTTGTCCTGGGGAATGCTCCCATTCTTGCGGAAACTGGTGATGGTCTCCGACATGACCGAGTAGCTGAGTTGCGTCCCCTGACTGTCCGCCAGATAATCCAGTGCCCGGTCCGGCGCGATGCCGAAAGCACCGCCGGTCTGGATGGCATCCATATTGGCGCCCAGGAAGATGAACTCCCAGCCGTAGCGATCCCGCTCTTTCTCAACCAGGCCCTTGATCCGGTCCAGGCTGTATTCGCGGCTGGAATTCTCCTGCCCGTCCGTGATGATGACAAAGATCACTTTGCCGGCCTTGAATTCATCCGAGGAATTTTTCTGTACAGAAATAATTTTGTGAATGGTCCGGCCCATGGCATCCAGCAGGGCCGTGGAACCTCCCACCTGATACTCCCGTTCCGTCAAAGGTTCTACCGCCCGGATATCCAGCCGGTCGTGGAGCAGTTCATAGCTGTTGTCAAAAAGGACGGTGGTCAGGGTACATTCGCCTTCCACTTCCTTTTGCTTCTTCAGCATGGCATTGTAACCGCCGATGGTATCGGCCTCCAGGCCTCCCATGGATCCGCTCTTGTCCAAAATAAAGATGAGTTCTGTTCTGTCTTTGTTCATTTACCTGCCCTCCTTCGGCTCTTTGTTCCAAGTTTAGGAAATAGAAGAGGAGGGCAGGTCGCCCGGCAAGCGACAAATAAAAGGTCAGCCGCCCAGGAGGGGCTGGTCGTAGGTGAAGAGAACTTCGTTGATTTCGAAGATATTGTAACGGCCCCGGCTGATGAAGAAGTCGACGATCACATCGAAAAGAACTGAAGGGGAGAGGGCAAAGCCCGCCCGCCTGAGGAGATCCCGGCTTTCCTCGGGGGACAGCTCCAGGGCCACGGCAAAGGCAATAACGGTCCTTTTGCTTGGCCGGTAGTCGTCATTGCTGCGGATTTTGGAAAATAATTTGCGGTCGATATTGGCCCGCTTGTAAACTTCCGTGTCTGTCTTACCCTTGACATCAATCAGGCGGAGGAGGGTCCGGGAGAAGGATTCATCCAGATTGCCGATCCAGGCTTCAAGACCGGGAGGCGAGCTATCAGGGATCGCCGTTTCCCTGGCCGCGGATTTCAGAGGGAAAAGAGGGGCTCCCAGCTCAATCTTCCGCATGGCCGTCTCTTCAACCTGCAGAAGCTTTCGGCGGCCCCTCTGCCGGTCGGTATAGTGCTGGTCCAGGTAATCTTCCACCTGGCCCAGGAGGGTACGGCTTATGGTAAAGGCGGACTTATCGTAGACGGTCAGGATGACATCCAGTTCCTGGTCTTCAAGGAAGTCCGTGATGG
>DUUZ01000187.1 GCA_012841255.1 Clostridiaceae bacterium | reverse complement strand
TCCTCACTCTCAACCGAAGAACGCAGCAAGATTGATGTTATGGTCAATGTTGGGCCCATCTTTGCGGGGGACAAGGTCTATGCCCATGCCGGACAGAATTCCGTTCTGGGTGGTGAATACAAGGACTACGCCAAGAGGCGGAAGCTCTACCAGGCCACGGACATCTTCTTTGAGAATCAGATGAATACGCGCAACCGCTATGCGCTCTATACCAATCAATCGTCCCTGCTGATAGACCGGGAGGATCAGGAACCCGCTGTCTTCCGGGAATGGACCACCACACTGTCCGATCACACCCCCTTTGACCAGGCGGGGATCCCGGTTGTCTTTTTTGAATCGGGTGAATACCGGATCCAGTCCCTGGCAGACGTGGGGCTGGAGAGCCGCAACCCCTATTTTCTGGACACGGGCGGCCTGATCTCGGGCACCTCCTTTGACCGTGCCGGGGGACTGGAGGAGCTCTTCCGCCAGATGGACGAGCAGGAGGCCCGGCAGACGCTGCCCTCCATCGATGAGGGGGACCGGCCGGGAACAGAAACAGATGAAACGGATGAAGAAGATAGGGAAGAGGCGGTGATTGTCCCCAGGCTGCCTCAACGCATCAACAATACCGCCTTTGTGTTGGTGCAGCTGGCCCGCAAGGGACCCTTGAATTACGACTTCAAGGAGTGAGCGGGCTATGAGGAAAGGAGAGGGCCTATGTATGTAACCGCCATGGCGGCCGAGATTCTCGGCCTGTCAGCCATTGTGTTCTGGGTGCTGATTTTTGCAATGGCAGTCATTGTGGAACTGGTGACCTATAACCTGGTCTCCATCTGGTTTGCGGTGGCTGCGCTTGCCGCCATGATCGCATCGATTTTTGAAGCTTCTCTGGTATTGCAGTTTGTGCTATTTGGCCTGCTGTCCATTGCAGGCTTCCTGCTCTTTATCATGGTCATCCGGCCCCGGCTGGGTCAGCGTGTCATCACGCCGACCAACGCCGACCGGATCCTGGACAAGGAGGGGGTCGTGACCGAGGAGATTCATTCGGTCCTGGGGACCGGCCTGGTCAAAGTGGAAGGCCAGGTATGGAGTGCCCGCATTGAAGGCGACGGGCTGGTCAAGGTGGGAACCCTGGTCCGTGTCGTCGCAATAAGAGGTGTCCGTGCGATCGTTTCGCCGGTCGAGGGCGCCATTTCACCGCTCGAATAATGAGCGGAAGAAGGAGGAATTTATGACCTTGTTTACAACTGTTGCCGCCCTTGCAGGAGGCACCCTGGGCTTGATTATCCTGGGCGCTGTCGCCCTTCTCATACTGATTCTTTTTATCCGCAACATCCGTGTCGTGCCTCAGGCCATGGCCTTTGTCATCGAGCGGCTGGGAACCTACAAGACCACCTGGTCCACGGGTATCCATGCCAAGCTTCCCTTTGTGGACCGGATCGAACGCCGGGTCTCCCTGAAGGAGCGCGTGGCAGACTTCCCGCCGCAGGCGGTCATCACGCGGGATAACGTCACCATGCAGATCGATACGGTCGTCTTCTACCAGATCGTCGACCCCGTCCTTTACTGCTACGGGATTGAGAATCCTATCATCGCCATTGAGAATCTGTCAGCCACGACACTCCGTAACCTGATCGGGGACCTGGAGCTGGACGAAACGCTGACCTCCCGCGATGTCATCAATACCCGCATGCGCCAGACCCTGGACGAGGCAACCGATCCCTGGGGGATCCGGGTCAACCGGGTCGAGCTGAAAAACATCATTCCGCCCCGCGAGATCCAGACGGCCATGGAACGGCAGATGAAGGCCGAACGTGAGAAGCGGGAGAATATCCTGATCTCGGAAGGCAAGAAGGAAGCTCTGATCCTGGTCGCCGAAGGCGAGAAGGAAGCAGCCATCCTCCGGGCCGATGCCAAGAAGGAACTGGCCATCCGGGAATCGGAAGGAAAGGCGGAAGCCATTCTGAAGATCCAGGAGGCGACCGCGCGCGGCCTTGAGATGATCAAGGAAGTGGGGGCCGACGAAGCCCTGATCGCCATCAAGAGCCTGGAAACCATGGCGGCAGTCGCCGACGGACGGGCCACCAAGATCATCATCCCCTCCAATATTCAGAGCCTGGCCGGCCTTGCAGTCTCTTTCAAGGAACTCCTGTCGGATTCCAATATTGATATGGCGGCCAAGGAAACGGATGACAAGGCCTGATCGGCAAAATAAGCTGAACCATGAGGCGGAGGTGATCTATGCTGCAAGGCAGGAGGTCACCTCCCTTTATATTCACGTGCCTTTTTGCGGAGGCCGCTGCCATTACTGCGATTTTTACACCCTGGCTTCACCGGCGCCCGAATCCCTGGAAATCTGGCAGGAGGGCATTCTGCATGAACTTTCAAGGCTGGCCGGGGAAGCGGATGACAACGGCGTCCTGCTGGCCCCCCTTCAGACCCTCTATTTCGGCGGCGGCACGCCTTCCTTTGTTCCGCCCCGCATGATCGCCTCCATCATCCGTAATGCCCGGGGTCTTTTCGGTCTGGACGGGGACTCTGACATCACCCTGGAGGCCAATCCTGAGTCGGCGGGCAAGGAAGAACAAAAGCATTTGCTGGACCAGTGGCGGGAGGCCGGGGTCAACAGGATCTCTTTCGGTGTCCAGTCCATGTCCGACCGCCTGCTTGCAGCTGCAGGCCGCAGGCATACGGCGGCCGAAGCGGCCTTTGCCGTCCGGGCCGCCAAGAGGGCCGGCTTCAAACATATCGCCTGCGATCTGATCACGGGCCTGCCCGGCCAAAGCATGGCGGATCTGGACGATACTCTGGACCAGATTGAAAAACTGCCTCTGGATCATCTTTCGGCCTATGCCCTCTCGGTTGAGGAGGGGACTCCCTTTGACCTGTTGAGAAGGAAAAACCCCCAGGCCTTCCCCGATGATGATCTGGAGCGGGAGATGACCCACCGTCTGATCGAAAGGCTTGGTCGAATGGGTTTTATTCATTATGAGATCAGCAATTTCGCAAGGGAAGGGGCCGAGTCCCGCCATAATCTGGTCTATTGGAAGGCTGACTCCTATCTTGCAGCCGGTCCTTCGGCTGCCAGTTATCTGGGAGGGATCCGCCGCTCCCAGCCCGCCTCTCTGGCAGACTGGTATCAAGGGGTTACGGACCCGGAGGAGGGTCCCTTCAGCGCCGGCCTGATCGAGGAGAGGCTGGATGAAAAGGCTGCCCGGATCGAGACCATGGTCCTGGGCCTCCGACTCATGGAGGGGGTCAGCCGCCGCCGTTTTTTTGAAAGGCACGGAACAGGTTTTGAGGATGTTTTCGGCTCCCGGCTGAATCGCCTGCAAGAAGAAGGTCTTGTCCATCTGGATGAAGGAGGGGTCAGGTTGACGGCGCGGGGCCTGGATTTTGCCGACTATGCAGCCCGGTCCCTCCTTTAGGAAAACCCGTCCAGTCCTCTTTTTCTCTTTTCTTTTATCCTTGTCACCAGCGTCACACCCACCGATTGACAGCCCATTCATCCGGTGTTAAAGTCATATTGGCACTCGAAGCGACCGAGTGCCAATTTTTCGAAAGGGTGAAAGCATGGACGACCGCAAACGGCAGATTTTAAAAGCTATCGTGGACGATTACGTGGAGACGGCAGAACCTGTCGGCTCCAAGACGCTGGTCGAACGCCACAGCCTGCAGTTTTCTTCGGCTACCATCCGCCATGAGATGGCCGAGCTGGAAGAGATGGGCTATCTTGAAAAACCCCATACCTCGGCCGGCCGGATGCCGTCTGACAAGGGTTACCGCGCCTATGTCGACAACATGCTGTCCCTGCCCGAGATTTCTCCCCACGAGGCTTTGGATATCCAAAGATTTCTGCTTGAGAATCTGGATGAGGCCCGGGAGCTTATTGTCCGGGCGGCAGAATACCTGGCAGGCAAGACCAATTACCTGTCGGTCGCCCTGTCCCCCCAGTACTCGGATTCCAGCCTGGAGCAGATCAAGATCCTGATGATCGAACCGGGCAGGGCCATTGTCGTCCTGGTCCTTTCGGCCGGAGTTGTTCACGACCGCCTGATCCGGATCCCTGCCATGCTGGATGAAAACCAGCTGGATCAGATCGCCCGGGCGGTGGAACGCTGCCTGGCCGGGAAGAAGCTGGACGACATCACCCTGGTAACCATCTCGTCTGCGGCCGATGACACCGGTCTGCCGGAGGCCCTGGTCAACCAGGTCCTATATGAGGCCTATGTGGCCATCAAGCAGACCGAGAAGATCGAAATCTACATGGATGGCAAGTACCATCTTTTGAAGCATCCGGAATTCCGGGATGTGGACCGGGCCAACCGCTTCTACCAGGCCGTGCACCAGGAGAATATGGTGGCCGGCTACATGATGGAGATGAAGCAGGAGCTGGAGGAGAAAAAGGCGGAATACTGCGGCTTTGAATTTGACTGCCTGGAGACCCTGCCGGCCCCGCCGGAGGCCAAGGCCTCCTACATGGTCCGGATCGGCCAGGAGATCGCCCTGGACGGGATGGAGGATATGTCCTTTGTTTCGACCACCTACCGGATCGGCCGTTACATCTCAGGGCAGATCGGAGTTATCGGTCCCAAGAGGATGCAGTACGGGAACATTATTTCGCAGATCAGTTTCGTCAACAAGGCGCTGACCGAAGCGGCCGATGAACACTACGGCCGCACTCATGCTGACGAACGCAAAGAATAAAGAACAGAGGGAAGAGTATGAGCGACCAAAGGGAAGAGAAGAAGACCAAAAAGAAACATGCTGAAGAAGAGCAGGTGACCGAGGAACTGACCGGCGAAACGGAAGAGACCGCTGCGGATGACCTGCGTGAGCTGAACGACCGCTATCTGCGTGTCTGTGCCGATTTTGACAACTTCAGGCGCAGGACCCGCCAGGACCGGGAGGCCGGCTTTGACGACGGCGTGATTGAGACGGTCCGTGCGCTCCTTCCTGTCCTGGACAGCATGGACGCTGCCGTCAAGGCGGCGGAAGGGGGCTGCTCCGAGGAAACCCGCGAGTTCCTGGACGGCCTGGTCCTGATTGCCCAGCAGATGGATGAGACCCTGCGCAAGATCGGGGTTGTCGAGATTGAGGGTGTGGGGGCGGACTTCGATCCGCACGTCCACCAGGCGGTCCTCCACGGTGAGGATGAAAGCCTGCCTGAAAACTATGTGTCCCAGGTCTTCCAGAAAGGCTATGTCAAGGGCAGCCGGGTCATCCGGCACAGCATGGTCAAGGTGGTCAATTAATAGAGATTAAACCAGGGGTTCCTGCCTTCCGCGCCGGCAGGGACCGGATGTGAAAGGTGCGGGCCAGAAATCAGATTACGAAAAGAGGGAAGAAAAGATGGCTAAAATAATTGGAATTGATTTAGGAACAACAAACTCGGTAGTCTCCGTCATGGAGGGCGGCGAACCCGTCGTGATCCCCAACGCGGAAGGCGCCCGGACCACACCGTCGGTTGTCGCTTTCACCAGTACGGGTGAGCGGCTGGTCGGCCAGATTGCCAAGAACCAGGCTCAGAAGAACCCCGACCGCACCATCATGTCGATCAAGCGCGAAATGGGGACGGATCACAAGATCACCATCGACGGCAAGTCCTACACGCCGCCCGAGATCTCGGCCATGATCCTGCAAAAACTTAAACAGGATGCGGAAAGCTACCTGGGTGAATCCATTACTCACGCCGTGGTGACTGTGCCGGCCTATTTCTCGGATTCACAAAGACAGGCGACCAAGGACGCCGGCATTATCGCCGGGCTGACCGTGGACCGGATCATCAACGAGCCGACCGCAGCCTCCCTGGCCTACGGCCTGGACAAGGAGCACGACCAGAAGATCGTCATCTTCGACCTGGGCGGCGGCACCTTTGACGTGTCCATCCTGGAGATCGGTGACGGCGTATTTGAAGTCAAATCCACCTCAGGCAATACCCGTCTGGGCGGCGACGACTTTGACAGCAAGATTGTCAGCTGGATGGTCGATACCATGAAAAAAGAGCAGGGTGTCGATCTGTCATCGGACCGTCTGGCCATGCAGCGTCTGCGCGAGGCGGCGGAAAAGGCCAAGATCGAGCTGTCCAATGTCCTGACAGCCTCCATCAACCTGCCCTTTATTACAGCGGACCAGGACGGCCCCAAGCACCTG
>DUUZ01000003.1 GCA_012841255.1 Clostridiaceae bacterium | reverse complement strand
TATCGATCCCCATAAGTTCCAGCACCTTGGGAAGGGGCTGGTTGATGGTGGAGTTGGACTGGGCGGCACCTTCAAAAAGGAAGCGGGTCAGGAAGACGCCTGCTCCCAGGCCGATGAAATTGATGGCGATGCCGGAAATAATCTGGCTGCCCTTGGCCGTGACTGCAATAAAGGCATGGAGAACTGCCAGGACAGCACCGAACAGGGCACCGACCAGGAGGCCGATCCAGGGACTCCCCGTAAAGTGGCAGAGAATGGCGGCCCCGCAGGCTCCAAAGGCCATCATGCCCTCCAGGCCGATATTGTCGACACCGGCCCGCTGCGTGATCACCCCGCCCAGGGCCGTAAAGATCAGGGGGGCCGAATACATCAGGCTGATGGATAGGGTCAGGAGAACTGTGTTCAAGAGGTTCATGCTTCAACCTTCCTTTCCAGGCGCTCCGCCAGTCTGGGGAGTGCAGGCGCAAAGGCGATACAAAGGACCAGGACTCCGATCATAATGTTGATGATCTCCGTCGGGGCTCCCAGGCGGGATTGGATTTCCGTTCCGCCCAGTTTCAGGCCCGAATACAAAAGGCCGGCAAAAAGACAGCCGATGGGGTGGTTGCCCGCAATCAGGGCCACCGAGATCCCGTCCCAGCCATAGCCTTCCGTCGCACCCAGCATACTGATGAAATGGGAGGTGGACATGACCAGCATGGCCCCGCCCAGGGCGGCTGTTCCCCCCGCGATGAACATGGACAGGAGGGCATTTCGCCGGACCGGCATGGCCGAGAATTCAGCGGCGTAGAAATTGTAGCCGACCGCCCGCAATTCGAAGCCGATTCTGGTATATTTCAAGATTACCCAAAGGGCCAGGGTCATGAGCAGCATGATGATGATGGCGTAGCCGGCATCGGTCCGGACCACGCTTTCCAGCCAGGGGTATTTGGCCAGGAAGGCCTCCCCTTCCGCAGTCGTCCGGAACTCCCGGCTGAAGAAGGTGATCTTGGCCGTATCCAGGATCTCCGGTGAATGCTGGGATCCGGGAACCTTGACACTTTTCATGTTGACCACGAAATTCATGAAATAGTAGGCGATCCAGTTGAGCATGATGGTCGAAATAACCTCGTGGATGCCAAAGCGGTTTTTGAGCCAGGCGGCAAAAGATCCGTAGATTCCCCCGATGGCAAACGCAGAGACCAGGATGAAGAGGGGGTGGATGATCGCAGGCATGGGGACGTAGTAACCCAGAATGGCCCCGGTGACCTGGCCCATGATGAACTGCCCGTCCGCCCCGATATTGAAGAGGCCGGTCCGGGAGGCAAAAGAGACGGCAAGACCCGTCATGACGATGGGGACGGCATTGACCAGCACCTGCATCATGCGGCGGCTGCTGGAAAAGACCCCCGTGAAGAGGAGGCTGAAGCCGCGTCCCGGATTGAATCCCCCCAAAGCCAGGGTAATAGCGCCGATGATGAAGCCCACGGCAATAGCCAGAAGAACTGCCGTAATGGGCTTTTTCAACGCTCTGATAAGAATTGGCTTCATGCTGTACCCCCCGCCATCAAGAGGCCGATGGCCTGTTCGTCCGTCTCTTGCGGCAGCAGATCAGCCACGATCTGCCCGTTGTATATGACGTTGATCCGGTCAGCCAGATCGAATACCTCGTCCAGCTCATAGGAGATGAGAAGGACGGCCCGCCCCTGGTCGCGCTGTTCCACCAGCGCATTCCTGACAAACTCAATGGCACCCACATCCAATCCCCGGGTCGGCTGGCAGGCCAGGAGGAGATCCGGTTCCTGCTCCACCGTCCGCGCAATAATCACCTTCTGCTGATTGCCGCCGGACAGCTCCTTGGCCTTTTGCATGGCGCAGCCGGCCGGCCGGATATCGAAGCGGTCAATCTGGTTATTGGAATAGTCGTTGATCTTCCTCCATGAAAGGAAGCGGAAAAGGCCGGAGAAGCGCGATCTTTTATAGGACTCCAGGATCAGGTTCTCGCCCACCTGGAAATCCAGGACCAGGCCCCGCTTGTGGCGGTCTTCGTGAATAGTCCGGATCCCTGCCCGGTGGGCATCGAGGGGAAGCCCGTTTTCAATATGGCGGCCGTTGACCAGAATCTCTCCGTTCTCGGTCTTCCGAAGGCCCGTGAGGGCTTCGATCAGTTCCGTCTGGCCGTTGCCGTCCACGCCCGCAATGGCCAGGATCTCTCCCTTCCGGACCGTCAGGGAAAGGTCCCTGACCTTTTCAAGCCCCCGGTTGTCCTTGACGGTCAGGTTGCGGATCTCCATGATGACCTCACCGGGTTTTGCCTCTTCTTTATCGGTCGTCAACATGACTTCCCGGCCCACCATCATGTTGGCCAGATCTTTCTCGGTGACATCTTGAACCTTTACAGTGTCGATGACCCGGCCCCTGCGGATGATGGTGCAGTAGTCGGAGGAAGCCATGATTTCTTTCAATTTATGGGTGATGATGATGACCGTCTTGCCGGCTTCAACCAGACGCCGCATGGTCAGGATCAGGCTGTCGATCTCCTGGGGGGTGAGGACGGCCGTCGGTTCATCCAGGATGAGGATGTCGGCATCCCGGTAAAGGGCCTTGAGGATCTCAACCCGCTGCTGGGTGGCCACGGACACATCCATGATTAGTGCTTCCGGGTCCACTTCCAAGCCATATTGTTCACCGAACTCCAGGATGGTCCGGTTCATCAGTTCCTGGTCCAGGCGGTCGAAGGATTTGGTCACTTCATTGCCCAGGACGATATTTTCCGCAATGGTCATATTCTCGACCAGCATGAAATGCTGGTGAACCATCCCGATTCCCTGGCCTATCGCCTGCTTGGGGTTCTTGATCTCGCATGGCTCCCCCTTGATCCGGATCTCCCCCGAATCTTTGGTGTAAAGGCCGTAGAGGATCTTCATCAAAGTCGATTTGCCCGCCCCGTTCTCCCCCAGAAGGGCATGGATGGTCCCCTTGCGGACGGAAAAATCTACATTGTCCAGTGCCTTGAAGGACCCGAATGATTTCGAGATCCCCGACATTTCAACAGCCAGGGCGGAATTGTTCACCTGCTCCATCTTTCAGTCTCCATAATAGTCGCCCGGACACCCCGTTTCAGGATGTCCGGGCGTACAGTCCGTCAATCAGGTTTTCATCTTCGGCCTAGCCGAGATCTGCCTTGAATGCATCAAATTCAGCTTGCGTGATCGGGACCGAGATATCACCGGCGATGATCAGTTTCTCGATGGCATCGGTCTTGTCCAGGATGTCCTTGGGAACATGCTTGTCTGAGCTGGGGGCGATTCCGACGCCGCCTTCCTTCAGACCCAGGAAGAAAGTCTTGCCTCCGACATCTTCGCCTGCAAGCACCCGCTTGGAGATCTGGTAGACGGCCTGGTCGACATTCTTCAAAGCCGAGGTCAGGACGTTGTCCGGAGCCAGCTCGTTTTGATCCAGGTCAACCCCGATGGCCCACTTGCCCATTTCCTTGGCCGCCGTAATGGCGCCCGAACCGGCCTGGCCGGCTGCGTGGTAGACAATGTCCGCGCCGTCACTGTACATCTTGGTAGCGGTTGCCTTGCCCTTGGCGGTATCGCCGAAGGTGTCGATGGTCACCGCATCAACGCGGATATCCTTGCCCAGTTCCTTGGCGGCATAGGCGACACCGGCCAGATAGCCGTACTGGAAGCGGAACATGACGTCCCCTTCCATGCCCAGGATAAAGCCGACGTGATCCGTCTCCGTCATGTGGCCTGCGATGTAGCCGACCAGGAAGGAGGATTCCTCCGAGTGGAACATGGCGCCGACCAGGTTGGAGTAGGCACCTTCTTCGAAACCGACGTCTACTACCGCAAACATCTGCTCCTTATGCTCCTTGGCTGCATTGACCATGGCCTCTTCCATGAGGAAGCCGATACCCCAGATGAGATCGTTTCCTTCCTCGGTCTTGTTGGTCAGGTTGACTGCGTAATCCGCTTCTTTTTCGGACTCGACGAAGGAGATCTTGAAACCGTCCTCCTCGAGCTGTTTCATGCCGTTCCAGGCCGACTGGTTGAACGACTCATCATTGACGCCGCCCAGGTCGGTGATCAGGGCGACCGACTTGCCGTCGGGTGTCTCTTCCTTGGGAGCGCAGGCGACAACAAAGGTCAGCAGCAGCGCGAGAACCAGGATCAGGCTAAACAGTCTCTTTTTCATAGTTATCCTCCCGATATTTGATGACTCATAGTGAGTCATTCTTCCTTATTGATGCAGATAATCCAAATCTTGGGGACCGAACGAATGCGGCAGAAGCGCATTCAGAGTCGTCTCCCGATAGTTATCCGGAGTCCTGGCAACCAGGACGGTGACATCGCCTGTCTGCGGCAGAAATTCACGGAGGAACTGGCGGCAGATGCCGCACGGATAGGCATAGGCCATCTCCTCATCTTCCGAACCTTCTTCCGATCCCACAACCGCGATGGCGATAAACTCTCTTGAACCTGAAAAAGCAGCCTCGACGGCTGCAGTTCTCTCGGCACATATAGTCGCCCCGTAGGACGCGTTTTCAATATTGGCACCCGTAAAAATCCTGCCGTCAGAAGTCAACAGGGCGGCCCCCACTTGAAATCTGGAATAAGGGGAATAGCTCCCCCGGCGTGCTTCAAAGGCCTCTTTGACAAGTTTGGCCTTCATTTCCTCAGTCAACACCATTTTTATACCCTCAAAATTCCTGAAGAGCCCTTCACTTTGGTCAGACGTCACGACAAAAGCGGGTTCAACTGCCCCTATTTTAGCACATTCATGAGAAGAGTCCGAAAAATATTCATCAAGCGGAAGAAGGCCTGTCAATCCGGAAGCCGCCCGCTCATCCGGGCCAGTTCCCGCATCCTTGCGGCCAGTAAAGGGGTGAGTGCACCGGGCAGCATCCTCCATTCCCAGTTGCCCTCCAAAGTCCCCGGCCGGTTCATCCGGCTCTCATCCCCCAGCCCCAGAAGATCCTGGACCTGGTAGATCACCGTGTCACAGACGGTCGTGGCCGCCGCCCGCATCATGCCGGCTACGTAGCCTTCGGCCGGGCTCAGCCCCAGGTAACGGACCGCAAACTCCACCTCTTCAGGGGAGGCCAATTCAAACCAGGCAGCGATGGTATCGTTATCGTGGGTTCCCGTGTAAAGGACGGCATGGTCGGTCAGGTTGTGGGGCAGGTAGTCGCTGGATGCGTCGGGATTGAAGGCGAACTGCAGGATCTTCATCCCCGGGAAACCCGTCCGCTCGCGGAACTGGTAGACTTCCTCGGTCATGTAGCCCAGGTCCTCCGCGATGATGGACAGGGGGCCCAGGGCGGCACGTGCGGCTTCAAAGAGCCGGT
>DUUZ01000186.1 GCA_012841255.1 Clostridiaceae bacterium | reverse complement strand
GTTTTTTCATGCCCTATTTTCTGAAGCGGTCGAAGAAATCCTGGGACAGGAGAGGGTTGGCCGAGATGCCGGAAACCATCTCCTCGTAGCGGCCGGCGATGGCCTCGGCCAAAGGCAGGCCGGGATAGATGGCGTACTCCAGAAAGAAGCCCTGCAGGTCGGCCTTGGAATCATAGATCTCCCGGGCGATCTCGGTGATGAAGTGCCGGCTGTTGGGAAGCGCAATCTCGGAGATAAGGGGAACCCGGGTCCAGATGACCCGCCAGGGGCCCAGGGGGATGGAAGGCAGGGGCAGGGAACGGCGGGACTTGCGCTCACTGTCCCGGACAAAGCGCAGATCCTCCAGGATCATGCAAAGATCGGCCAGGGGGTCGGAGACCGAGGAGCGCGGATAGGTGTGCTGCAGGGTCAGCCAGCCGCACAGGTAAAGATAGTGGGAGGCCCGCAGCCGGATCAGGTTTTGAATCTGGGCCGTCTCATCCCTTCTCTTCAAATTGGACAGGGTGGAAAAGAGCATGCTGAGATCCCGGTAGCTGAGGCTGTCGGCCAGGGCTTCCAGTTCCGGCCGGGTCCGGGCCTGCTTCAGCTGGGATAAAAGCCAGGTGGCGTGGGAGGGGGTCTGGCTGGCGATGAGTTCAAAAGGCAGGGGGTGCTTTTCCCGGCAGCCTTCCACGGCCTCGGAAAAAGTCTTGTAGACCAGGGGGACGGAATGGCTCTTGGGGATCCGGGGCCGGGGTTTGGCTTCCGGGAGGATGACAGGCAGCTCTTCTTCGGCGGGCAGGAGGGAGATCTGCCGGGGACGGATACCGGGCCGGGCCTTGGCCCGGGGCGGCATGACAGGCTCCGTCATCTCCTCCTTGACAGGCAGGGAAAGAGTCAGCGGCCGGATGCCGGCCTCTCTTTTCAAATCGTCCTTTTTGCGTTCCTCATCCATGGTCACAGGATCAGCGGTCCCCGCTCATGCTGCGGAGGGCTTGCGGCAGGGATTCAACGGCGTCGCGGATTTCAGCCGTGGTGAAGGTCAGGCGTTCGACCACTTCGGCCAGGCCCCGGTCAAAGTCTTCCAGGGTGCGGCTGACAAAGGCGCCCGACTCCTTGGTGAAGTTGCCCGTATTCCCCTCGATCAGGCGGCCCAGTTCCTCCAGCACACCGATCTGTTCGTCCAGGCGTTCCAGGAGGACGGCCGTGTGCTTGTTCTGGGAGGCGGACATGCGGACCGAGGTCTCGATGGCCTTGGCACTTTCATCGATGCCCGTACCCAGGGTCTTGGAGTAGAACTCCAGCTGGCCGGTCATCTCCTTGATGTGGGAGGCCAGGTTGGTCTGCTCCCCAGTATAGAGGGCGGTCATCTTGTCGGCACTCCGGCTCATCAGTTCCATGCTGCCGCTGATGGAGGCCATCTCCCCTGACAGGTCATCCTTGGCCAGGGTCATGAGCCGCATGGCTTCCTGGACCTCCTGGCTGATGGCCCGGCTGTCTTCCCGGGTCCGGGCCATGGAGGCCTGGGCCTCCTCCATCATGCCGGCGCTGTGCTCGGCCACCTGGTGGAGGATCTGGAGCTTGTCCGGCAGGGGGGCCAGATGCATGGCCAGGGCTTCGGAGACCGAGTTGGAGAAGGTCCCGGCCAGTTCCTCCATACCCTTTTCCTGCTTGGAGGCCAGCGACCGGGCCAGGGCGGTCAGGGCATAGTTGGCATCATTCAGGGGAGGGACCACTTCCTGGCTCATGATCTCGCGGACACTCTTCTTGATACCCTCGGCAAAGCCGGCCTGGGTCAGATCCCGGGCCAGTTCTGAAAAGGACTGGACTTCCCGGCGCATCTTTTCCCCGTAGGCGATGGTCTCGCTGACCAGAAGGGCGGTTCCCTGATCCTTGGTCAGGACCGGGAAAAGCTCGGCCAGCCGGCTGATCATCTGCTTGCGGGAAGCTTCCACAGCCTCCGCCGAACGCCCTCCCTGCCAAAGGAGTAGGAGGGCCAGGACCAAAGCCAGAAGAAAGACGGCCCCGGCTGCCGGCAAGGCGGCTCCAGGCAGGGTCACAAAGGCCGAAAGTACCAAAATAACCACCAGACATAAGGAACCCAGTCCCAGGATGATCCAGGCCAGAAGGCGGCCCAGCGACCGGACCGGGCCGGAGCTGTAAAGGCCCCGGGCTTCCAGGAGGGGTTCGGGATCCGGCAGCATCCGTCCTTCATACTGGAGGCGGCTGACCCGGGACAGGGCCTCTCCGAACTCCTTCAGGTCCCCGTAAAGGGAAGCTTCAAAGAGGCGGGCCACTTCATCTGCCGCATCCTGATCCTCCCCTTCTGCGTCCAGGAGGGCCAGGGCCTCATGGGTCCTTTGGCCGGCTTCCTTTTCTTTTTTTCTCAGGCTGAAAAACCCAAAAACGGTCACAAGGATGACCGCCAGGGCGAAGACGCCGGCCAGGCCAGCTGCAAGATTCAGAAGATTGGGCATGGGTTCACCTCGTATCGCGCTTGTCTCGTTCCAGGGCCAGGTCCACCAGCCGTCTCATCAGGTGCTCATCCCCCAGGCCCACCGCCCGCATCAGGCGCGGATACATGCTGATGCTGACAAAGCCGGGGATGGTGTTGATCTCATTCAGAAGAACCCGGCCGTCCTCGGAGAGGAAGAAGTCGATCCGGGCCATGCCGTAGCAGTCCAGGGTCCGCCAGGCCGCCCGGGCCATGGCGTGGACAGTCCGGACGGTCTCCTCGTCCAGGTCTGCCGGGATAATGAGCTGGGAGGAGGACTGGGACTCATATTTGGAATCGTAGTCGTAAAAATCCCGGTCCGGGATGATCTCACCGACCGGCGACAGGAAGGGAACCCCATAGGCCCCCAGGGCGGCGATTTCAAGTTCGCGGCCGCGGACGCCTTCCTCGGCCAGGACCTTGCGGTCATGGCTGAAGGCCGTCTCGATGGCGGCAGACAGCCCTGCTTCCTCCGTCACCTTGGTAATCCCAAGCGAGGAACCGCCCCGGGCCGGTTTCACAAAAATGGGAAAGGAGAGTTTTTCCTTCAGCCGGGTCAGGACCCGGTCCGGATGGTCCCGCCACTCGGCCTGGTCCACCGGCAGCCAGGGGGTCTGGGCGATCCCGTTCTGCTCGAAGAGGCTGTTGGCGAAGATCTTGTCCATGGCCAGGGCCGAGGAGGCCATGCCGCAGCCGACAAAGGGGAGGCCCGCCAATTCCAGCATACCCTGGATGGTTCCGTCTTCCCCGTTGGGGCCGTGGAGGACCGGAAAGACCAGGTCCACCGGATAGCTGACGGTCTGACCCTCCCGGCTGACAAAGAGATAATGCTTGGCGGTATCGGGGACCAGGCTGGCCGGGTGAACCGGGCCCTCATCCAGCCAGGTATCCTGCCGCATGGCCTCGGTGCTGCCGGAATAGGCATACCAGCGGCCCTCCCGGGTGATTCCCACGGGCAGGATGCGGTACTCCTCACACTTTCTCAAAGTATCGATGACATAGGCGGCAGAAGAGCGGGAGACTTCATGCTCCCCCGACCGGCCGCCGAAGAGAACGACAATATTGATATCAGCCGCCATGGGATTCCCCCAGATTCTTCTTGTTGCGGGTGATATTGACCAGGATGTCCGTCAGATGATTCTCCAGGTTGGTCATCATCTCATGGGCATACTGCAGGGCCCCCTGGTGGATCTCCTGGCTTTGCCGGGTCGCGTCCTCGATCAGGACGGAGGCATTGTTCATGGCCTGCTGGGTGATCTCGTGCTCATCCAGCATGCGGGCCATCTGGGCTTCGGCATCCCGCATGATCGAATCGGCTTCCCGCCGGGCCTGGTTGATCAGCTGGCGGTTCTGCTGGAGGACCCACTTGGCCCGCTCCAGTTCCTCGGGCAGGCCTTCCCGGATCATGCGGACCAGGAAGAGCATCTCTTCGCGCTCCACCATGCAGCGGTCCGAAAAGGGGACGCTCTTGGCATTCAGCAGTTCGGCTTCCAGGCGGTCCAAAAGAGTGTCGGCGGTCCTGTCGTCCCGGGCCCTTTGCGGCCGGCGCGTTTCCCCGCCTTCGTAGTTCATCGCCTGTCTGTCATCTCGATCGTTCATTGGTTTTTCCTCTCCTGTCAAGCCCTGTAGGCTCTCGCAATGTCATCCTTGATGGATGCGGGCACCAAAGCCGTCAGGTCCCCGCCCATTCCGGCAATCTCGCGGACCAGGGTCGATGAGACATACCGCAGGTCCGGCCGGGCCGGTAAAAAAACTGTCTCCAGACCGCCCAGCAGGCGGTTGGCATCCGCCATGGCGGATTCTTCATCAAATTGCAGCGTATTCCGAAGTCCCCGGAGAATAAAGGAGATGCTGCGGTCCCGGCACCAGTCGGCCAGAAGACCCTGGGCCTCCTCCACCCGGATACCGGGCAGATGAGCGGTCGCCCGCCGGATCAGGGCCAGGCGTTCATCTTTTTTCATACGGGGATTTTTGGCACTGTTGTCAAAGACCGCGATGACCAGTTCATCAAAGAGGCCATGCCCTCTTTCAGCCAGGCTCAGATGCCCTGCCGTGAAGGGGTCGAAGGTTCCCGGAAAAACCGCCCGGGTCCTCATTTCATGATCCTCATTTGTCCGCATCTCGGTCTCCCTGTTTTGTTGATGCCGAAAACTCCCGGGAATCCGGCTTAAACTGGTAAAAGGATAGCACTCCGGTGCCGTACTGACAACTGCGGAGGAGGTCCAGCGGCTCCTCGAAAAAGGGTGGCGGCGGCCCTTCGGACTCCAGGATCAGAAGGCCGGAAGGGTCCAGGAGGGGAGGGAGTTTTTCCGCCAGCCGGGGCAGGATCCGCCCGGCCTCTGCCCAGGGGGGATCCACATAGATGAGGTCAAAAGTTCTTTCTTCGGATATGAGGGTCTCAAGCCCGGTCCGGTAATCCCCGAAAAGCAGGCGGGCCCCCGTCAGGCGGGTCCGTTCCAGATTGGTCCGGATGGCGGCCTGGGCCTTCTTGTTGCCCTCGATCAGGACGGCTTCTGAAGCTCCCCGGGACAGGGCTTCCAGGGCCATCTGGCCGGAGCCTGAAAAGAGATCCAGGAGACGGGCTCCCTCCACCTTCAGGTCCAGGATGGAAAAAAGGGCCTCCTTGGTCCGGCCTGAAGTGGGCCGAAGAAAAGTCCCTGCCGGTACAAGGAGGCGGGTGCCTTTGGCTTTGCCTGTAATAATCCTGGGCATGTTCTTTCTCCTTTATTTAAAGGCCCGGCCGGGCCAGCCGTTCCCCGTAGCGGGAGCGGAACTCCCTCATGATGACCAGGTTCTCAGGATCCGTAAGCCCGGGGTCCCGGGCAAAGAGCCGGTCGCAGGCCCGGGCTGCCTCCCGGAGCAGATCCCCGTCCTCATAGAGGTTGGCCACCCGGAAGTCCGGCAGGCCGTGCTGCTGGACCCCGAAGAGGTCCCCCGGCCCCCGAAGGAGCAGATCCTCCTCGGCGATGGCAAAACCGCTGCTGTTGCGGCAAAGAACCTTGAGCCTTCTTTGGATCAGGGGGTCTTCACTGTCACTGACAAGGACACAGTAGGACTGGTGGGAGGACCGCCCCACCCTCCCCCGCAGCTGGTGGAGCTGGGACAGGCCGAAGCGTTCGGCATTCTCCACGACCAGCAAAGTCGCCAGGGGCTGGTCGATCCCCACCTCGATGACGGTCGTGGAAACCAGGATGTCGATCAGGCCCCGGCCGAAGTCCTCCATGACCGACAGTTTCTCGGCCGCTTTCAGGCGGCCGTGCATGAGGGCCACCTTGAGGTCGGGGAAGGCCTCCTTGGAAAGTCTCTGGTAGACGGCCTCGGCCGACCGGGCCTCCAGCTCTTCCGAGTCCTCGATCATGGGGCAGACCACATAGACCTTCTTGCCCTCGCCGGTTTGACGGCGGATCAGGGCATCCACCCGGGAGCGGTCGGCCTCCCGGGCCGTGTAGGTCTTGACCGGCAGCCGGCCCTGCGGCATATCCGTCATCTCGGAAATATCCAGATCCCCGTAGAGGATCATGGCCAGGGTCCGGGGGATGGGGGTGGCCGACATGACCAGGACATGGGGGATGAAATCCCCCCCGCTGGAAAGCGTCAGCCGCTGGCGGACCCCGAAGCGGTGCTGCTCGTCGGTCACGCAGCAGCCCAGATTATGGAAGACCACATCCCCTTCCAGGACGGCATGGGTGGCGATCAGGATATCGATATGGCCCTGGGCCAGTTCCTGGAGCAGCTGCCGTCTCTTGGGGGCACTCATGCCTCCGGTCAGCAGGGCCAGCCTGAGGCCGGTGCCTTCCAGGATTCCCGCCAGGCTCTCGGCATGCTGGCCGGCCAGGATGGTGGTGGGGGCCATGAGGACCGACTGATAGCCTCCCAGGCAGGCGGCCGCCATAGCGGCTGCCGCCACCACGGTCTTTCCGGACCCCACATCGCCCTGGATCAGGCGGTTGGCCGGCCGGGCTTTTTCAAAGTCCGAAAAGATATCGTCCAGGGTTTTGGTCTGGGAGTCTGTCAGCTGGTAGGGCAGGCGGGCGACCAGGTCAGAGATCTTCTGTCTGACCTCCCCGTCCATCTGAATTCGGGGTCCCTTCTCCTCTTCCCTGCCGGTTTTAAGGGCACGGAGACCGGCCACCACCAAAAAGAGCTCCTCAAAGGCCAGTCTTCTTCGCGCCAGGTCGATTTCCCTTTGG
>DUUZ01000185.1 GCA_012841255.1 Clostridiaceae bacterium | reverse complement strand
GGCACAGATGGTAATCCGCCTGCCGATGAAGCCGATGTCCTCGCCGCCGGCCAGGGCCCGGGCCAGATAATAGACGGCCGCATCCGGGTCACTGCCGCGCATGGACTTGATCATGGCCGAAACCGTATCGTAGTGCTCCTCGCCGGAAGGGTCATAGCGGAGCGTCTTCTTCTGCATGGAATCAAGGACGGTCTCCCGGGTCAGGGTGACCTGGCCATCTGCCCCAACCGGCGTGGTCATGGCAGCCAGTTCCAGGCCGTTCAGGGCTACCCGGGCATCGCCGTCTGAAAGCTGGGCGATCATGAGAAGAGTTTCCTCATCCGTCCGGATATCCATAGAACCAAGCCCCCGCTCCCGATCGGCCAGGGCTCTTTCCAGGATCTCCCGGATATCATCAGGGGTCAGAGGATAGAGCTGGAAGACCGTTGAACGGGAAATCAGGGCCTTGTTGACCGAAAAGAAAGGATTCTCCGTCGTGGCACCCACCAGAATCAGGCGGCCGTTTTCGACGGACGGCAGGAGGGCATCCTGCTGAGCCTTGTTGAAACGATGGATCTCATCGATGAAAAGGACAGTCCGGCCGCCGGGGGTCAGCAGGGGGTTCTCAGTGTCGGAGATGACCTGTTTAATATCCGCCACCCCTGAAGTGACCGCATTCAGCTGGCGGTAGGCCGAACGGGTTCCGTTGGCGATAACCCGGGCCAGGGAGGTCTTCCCGACTCCCGGAGGTCCGAAAAAGATCAGGGATGAAAGGCGGTCGGCCGTGATCATCCGCCAGAGCATTTTCCCCTCATTAAGAATATGACGCTGGCCGACAAAGTCGGCCAGCGTCTCAGGCATCATGCGATAAGCCAGCGGCTCCCGCCGTCCGGCTCTTCTTTCCTCTTCTTTAGACAAGGTCTGCGTAGAGGGGGAACTTCTCGCAAAGCGCAGCGACGCGCTCGCGGATCTCATCCTGGCTGTCTTCGTACTTGAAGATGGCCTTGGTGATCAGCTGGCCGATCTCCTTCATCTCGGAGACGCCCATGCCGCGGGTGGTGACCGCAGGGGTTCCCAGACGCAGGCCGGAGGTCACCATGGGGGACTCGGTCTCGAAAGGAACCGTGTTCTTGTTGGTGGTGATATGGACATGATCCAGGCGATCCTGCAGTTCCTTGCCGGTGACGCCCGTGCCCGCCAGTTTGACCAGCATCAGGTGGGTGTCCGTACCGCCGGAAACCAGGCTGACGCCGCCTTCGACCAGGCTTTCGCCCAGGGCCTTGGCATTGTCGATGACCTGTTTCTGGTAAACCTTGAAGGAAGGATCCAAAGCTTCCTTGAATGCCACGGCCTTGGCTGCGATGATGTGCATGAGGGGGCCGCCTTGCAGTCCGGGGAAAACCGCTGAATCGATCTTGCGGCGATACTCTTCCTTGGTCAGGATGATGCCGCCTCTGGGGCCGCGCAGGGTCTTATGGGTGGTCGAGGTCACAAAGTCCGCATAAGGAACAGGATTCATGTGCAGGCCCGCCGCAACGAGACCTGCGATGTGGGCCATATCGACAAAGAGGTAGGCCCCGACTTCGTCGGCGATTTCGCGGAAGATGGAGAAGTCGATGGCGCGCGGGTAGGCACTGGCGCCGGCCACGATCATCTTGGGCTTAACTTCGTGAGCACGCTTTCTGACCACTTCATAATTGATCTGCTCCGTTTCGGGGTCCACCTGATAGCCTTCCGCATGATAGTACTTGCCGGAGATATTGAGGTGCATGCCGTGGGTCAGATGGCCGCCGTGGGCCAGGTCCAGGCCCAGGATGGTGTCGCCGGGCTGCAGCATGGCGAAGTAAACAGCCATATTGGCGGAGGCACCGGAGTGCGGCTGGACGTTGGCGTGTTCGGCACCGAAGAGTTCCTTCAGGCGGTCAATGGCCAGCTGCTCTGCAATGTCGACATATTCACAGCCGCCGTAGTAGCGTCTGCCGGGATAACCCTCTGCGTATTTGTTGGTCATAATGGAGCCCATGGCTTCCAAAACAGGACGGCTGACAAAGTTCTCGGAAGCGATCAGCTCCAGGTTCTGTCTTTGGCGTCCCAGTTCATTGACTAGGGATTCATAAAGTTCAGGATCGAAATTCTTAACGTGCTCGTAGGGCATATATACCTCCTTTAAGGCAAAAAAATAGAACTTGAGAATAGTCTATCATATGTGGGCCGCAAGGCGTAACAAAAAGGGTTGGAAAACCCTTGATCCAGCCCTTAATTGGCGGCCTGAACCTCTTTGACTTCTATCCGCTCCAAAGCTGTTTCCACGAGTGCGGGAATATCCAGATTCCGCTCCGCATAGCGGGCGTCCTCAAGCGAGGGATGCGTCTTGGGATGCTTGGAGACGAAGACTGTACAGCAGTCATCATAGGGAAGAATGGAAGTCTCAAAGGTACCGATCTTTCTGGCCACCGCGATGGTCTCGTTTTTGTCCATGCCGATCAGGGGGCGGAAGACCGGTTTCTCCGATACCCGGTCGGTTGTGATCAGGGCTTCCAGAGTCTGGCTGGCTACCTGGCCCAGGCTCTCC
>DUUZ01000184.1 GCA_012841255.1 Clostridiaceae bacterium | reverse complement strand
CTCCCGCTGCCTGGCCACCTATGACCGCCGCCTCTTGCCCGGTGAGACTCCGGAATCCGTTCTTGAAGAAATGCGGCAAGCCTTGGATAAACTTAGCCCCGGCCATCCTGGCGCCGCCCTTTCAGCCCGCTATGCCCTGGGCCGGGAGACCTGCTATACGGGACGGATCATGGAGGCGGAACGCTTCTTTCCCGGCTGGCTATTCGAGGAGGACGAATGGTTCATCGACCGGCCTTATCGCGCCTTGAAAGAAGCAGGTTTTGACATTTCTCTTTCCCACTATAATTTCTGCACGAACGGCAGTCACTATGCCGGTGAAGCAGGGATTCCCACCATCGGTTTCGGGCCCTCTCATGAATCTTTGGCCCATACCATGGATGAATACATCGAAATCAGCCAGCTTCAAAAAGCCAGGGACGGCTACAGAATAATCATGGAAGCCCTCCTGGCCGTGAAATAGTTTCATCCGGCGAAAAGGAAATCCCTGAAATCGGGTAGGACCCCGTTCATTAGTTGAACGGGGGACCTCCCACACCACCCGGCATGCGGATCCGCACCGGGCGGTTCCAAACTTTAGAACACCCTCGCATAGTAGTCTGAGAGGGAAAGATAGCCCGCCAACTCGAAGTACCTCTTAGGGATTGCAATTGACATCCAGGGCGATCCTGCCACGTACCAGTATTTATTCCGGGTATTCGCAAGGATCCATGCCTGCTTTGCGCCAAGTGCTGTCTTTTTGAGATTTTCGAATTTGGTTCGGATTCTCTTCCAACGCTTCCATGTCACCATTCGCATACGGCGACGAAGCCATCCATCCAACTCTCCCAGTTTTTTCTTCATCTTTGCCAGTTTGAAGTAATTGACCCAGCCCCGGATAACACTGTTGATGGCGCTTTTGCGCCCCGCAATGCTCATCCCGTTGCTACGTCCGGTCAACTGCTTCAGTTTTTGCTTGAGCTTTTGGAAGCTCCGCTTACTGACCCGGAGTTGTGGCTCTCCTTGTGTATCGGCATGGAACCCGTACCCAAGAAAGTCAACTTTCCCGATGTAAGTAACCTGGGTCTTCTCACGATTGACTTTGAGGAAGAGCTTTTCTTCTAAGAAACGGCTCGTTGTCCTCAAGACTCGCTCGGCGGCCTTTTTGCTCTTGCAAAAGATCACCAGATCGTCCGCATAGCGGACAAAACGGTGGCCACGCCGCTCCAGCTCCTTATCGCATTCGTTCAGCATAATATTCCCCAGTAATGGACTTAAGGGTCCGCCCTGGGGTACACCTTGGTCGCTGGATTTGAACATCCCATCTTGCATGATGCCCGCACGCATAAATTTATGGATCAGCGAGATAACACGCCCGTCCTTTATCGTGTTGGACAGCAGTTGCAGGACTTTACTCTGGTTGACCGTATCGAAGAACTTTTCCAAGTCCATATCGACGACCCATTTGTAACCCTCCCGGATGTAGTCAAGGCAGTTCTCCAAGGCCATATGTGCACTTCGTTTCGGTCGAAAGCCGTAGCTTCTTTCCGAGAATTGCCCCTCATAGAGGGGCACGAGCACTTGACAGATGGATTGTTGGATGACCCTGTCCACGACGGTGGGGATGCCAAGTTGTCTGGTCTTTCCTTTGTCTTTGGGAATGTCTACTCGTCGGACTGCTTTTGGACGGTATTTGCCGTCCAGTATCCGTTGCCGTAACCTGTCGCGATGTTCGGCCATCCAGGAGTCCAGTTCGTCGACCGTCATGCGATCAATGCCCCCAGCTCCCTTGTTTTGCTTCACTCGCTTCATTGCCTCCGTCATATTCGCTTCGGCCATGATTCGTTCCAGCAGGTCCTGTTCGGGTCTCTTGGTGTGTTTCTTTTCGCTTATCCTTTGCAGCCGCTCCACTCCTGCTTCTTCTTCGCGTTCCGCGCTATCCATCCGCAGGCAGTCCCAGATACTGAGTTGTCTGGAGTTTATGGTGCTACTTAAGGTTCCGCTCATGTCGCTTAACACCTCGTTTTGGTTCGGCCCTTCACAGTCTCCTGTTACTATGGCCTCTGCTGACTCCTCAACGTTCGTTGTTACTACAGGTTGTCCCGCCGTTGAGACCTCCCCGAATAAGAACAACCACTTTCCCTCTTTTCGCCGTCGGATTTACCGATGTTGGTTCCGTGCAGTATTGGGCTTTAGTGTGTACTGGCACCTTACCCACCTTGTCGGCCTTGTATCCGATTCCTGTTCGTCGGCGCAGAGTTTTGCCTAGGGCTTCCTTCAGATTCCAGCTCACGCGGGACACCCTTGCCTTCGGCTAACACTTCCTACTGCCAGGCGTGTAGCGGACTTTCACCGCCTAGTGATTGCCCATGTCGGGCGTACAATAAAAAGGGCCGCCCGCAAAGGATCTTGGCGGACGGCCCTACAGATTATGAATAACCGGATCAGTTGATGGTATGGGACATGCGGGCAACCTTGGTCAGGGTATCCTGGACCGGGCAGTTGCTCTCGACAAAGTCGATGAATTTCTCAATTTCCTCGGGCGTATTGTCCGCCTCGATGACAAAGTGGGAACGGATCTCCGAAAAGCCGATCTTGGCCTCCTTGTTCTTGCCCAGGAAACCGTCGGGATCCAGGTCACCTTCCACTTCAATCCGGACCGACTTCAGTTTGATCCGGAATTTTCTGGCAAAGGCGCGGACTACGATGCTCTTGCAGGCCGCAAGCGAGCCCAGGAGTGCCTCGACCGGGTTCATCCCCGTGTCGGTGCCGCCCAGGTCCTCGGGTTCGTCCAAAATAAACTCAAAACCTCTGGAAAGGACCCGCGTGGCAAGCCCCTCCTTCATTTCCGCAACAGCGCTGAATACTACATTGGCCATATCTGTTCTTCCTTCCTTCTTACTGGTGTTAACCGGGCCTCATTCTACACCAAAAGGTCAGCCGCCCGGTGGGTAAATGATACCCAAAAGAAGGGGCAATACGCCCTGATCTTTGACCGCAAAAACAAAGGGTCTGGAGAACTCAATCATGGTCGAAAGGCAGAGGCCGGGTTCAACCGCTTCAAAGCGGACCGACAGATCAATAGTCTGGTAAATCCGGCGGCCGGGTGACAGATTTTTGATGAATTCGCCTGCTGCCCGATCATGGCTGTCCGTCACGGTAAAGGGGGCCAGGCGGACGCCGGCCTGCCCCTCGGTCCCCTCGAGAGCCAGGAGGTCTGTTACAAAGCCCTCCCTTGCCAGGAGATCCTTAGGACTCCTCCCCTCCGGGGGAAGCGCCAGGTATAAGGAGAAATCTCCGGCCGGGAGCTTGGCTAAAACTGTTCCGTCTTCTTGTTCATAAACCGAAACACCAGGCAGCAAGGCATAAGTTGCCTTGGAGGGTGCGCCGGTCTCCGCCATGACCCGCAGGGTCAATTCCAGATCCAGATCCTGCAGGAGATCCATGGAGGCTGAGGAGTGGAGACCATCTTCATAAGCCAGGGGCCAGCTTTCATCGTCCAGGAGCTTCTGCCTGTCCCCGGCCGATAGTCCGGGCGCAATCAGGGCGGACCGGGAGGACAGATAGGGGGACTGGGGGAAATACCATTCAGCCCCCTCACAGTCCCCGTCTCCCAGTTCCACAAGACCCAAAAAGACCAGAAGGGGCGAATAGGCTGAATTCATCTCCCAACTATTTTGGAGAAGGTCCCAGGGCTGGTGAATGGCCGCAGCCTGATAAACAGCGGCTCCTCTGGCCCCATTGTCAGCGGTATGTATGGAGGCGTTCTCGGTGTATCCAGGATCGTCGAGTTCAAGCTGGCTTCCCGAAAAACCGGGCGGAACCTGGCCGTATTCTGCCGTGTCATAGTCCTCGGGCTTTATGGATTTCATCCCTGTGATCCCGCCGCCCGGAAAAAGCAGGCGGATGACCAGCCCGGCACCGACCAGGACCAGGAGGGAAGCGGCAACCACCGCATAGCGCTGCCAGGCTCTGTGGGTCCGGACAGTCTGTACCTTTTTCACCGGATCTGCCGGCCGCACATCAGCCAGCAGATCGCCGTCAATGGCCGACAGGCTGTCCAGGAGGAGATTCAATTCATTTTCTCTATTCTTCGTTTCCATAACCCCGTTCCAAGAGTTCTTTTTTCAATTCCCGCCTCATCCGGTAAAGGAGGACCTTGACGGCCCCTTCGGACATGCCCGCTTCTTGGGCAATATCCTTGATGGGCGAGGCGTAATAATATCTTTTCAGGAAGATGATCCGCCTTTGGTCCTTTTGACCTCTCAGGTAATGGCTGATCATCCGGCCCAGTTCATCCGATTCGACCGTACGGGCAATGTCGCTTTCCGAGGCCAGGACTTCCGCGAGCTCGTCCAGGATGAGGGGGATCTGGCCTCCGCCCCTCTTCTCCCGGTTTTTGGCCCTGATCCGGTCCAGGGAGAAGTTCCTGGCAATGCGGCAAAGGTAGGCCTTGAAGTAATCCGGCCGGTCGGGAGGAATGGCATTCCAGGCGGCCATGTAAGTATCATTGACGCATTCTTCGACATCTTCATGATCGGCCAGGATATTCCAGGACAGGGAGCGGAGCAGGGCGCCGTACTTCTCCATGGTCCTTTGAATAGCCTCTTCCGACCGTTCAAAATAAAGGTCGAGAATCGCCTCGTCTGTCATGTCTTCTACCGCTGCCATCGTGCCGGGTTTCCCGTTTCTTCCGTATTAAGGGGGCCTGCCCCTTGCCGAAATTGTAACACGCAGCGGCGGTGGCACCTCCACTATTCCGCCAGGGGATTTCTTACGATTCCTACAAAAAGCGGGGTGCCGGCATCATCCGTTATGACGAAAATGAAGGGGCGGTCCAGGTGGAGGACCAGGTCCTCATACTCCTGGGGCATGGCGGAGGTATCCTTCATCATGATCTGGGTATATCCGGCGGCCTCCACCCCCTTTTCATCCAGGGCAATGAAGGTTTCCTGGGAGATGGAACTGACCTCGGCATCCCGGTCCAGCATGGCCGAAAAGTCCGGCGTGCCCTGGACGATCCCCGAAAGTCCCAAAGGATCCATGGCCTTCAGAATGTCCAACTTGTCCCGGTAGCTGAACTTGGGAAGGCGGAGATCCAGCCGGGCCAGATTCCAGTTCCTTGCCGAGAGGGAAAGGAGGAAATCCGGGTCGGCGAGAAGGTCCTCGGGGGTCAGTCCCTCCCTGGGGAGGATGAACTTCATCTGGCCGCTGACCAAAGGAATGGACGCCGCATCAAATTCATCCGCCACGAGCACCTTGTTTGGGATGATCAGGCGGGAGAGATAGGGCACCTCCCCGTAAACGCCGTCCGACCCGTAGAAATTGTCCAGAATGATGGAGTCTTTACTGAAGGGCTCCTCCCAGTCTGCCTTGAAGTAAACCGTATTCATGAGAACCAGGAGCAGGTCCGGATCACCCAGGTCTATCTGGGGCCTGATCTTGCCCCGCGTCTGCTCTTCCACCCAATCACTCATGACTTCGGCAGTCTTGGAGTCGGAAAAATCAACAGCGAAAGCCGAGGCATAAAACTGATTGGCCAAAAGGTCCAGCCAGTCCTTTTTGACCCCGTCCTTCTCCTTGTCCGCCAGGTCCTCCCTGATCCAGATGGCGTTGGCAATCTGTTCAGCGATTCCTTCATCTTCCAGGGTCATGAGAGCGTAGAGTTTTTGCAGTTCCCCTCCGACTTCGGCATCTCCCGTTTCAAGAAAATTCCGAAGAGCGGTTTTGGTCCCTCCGGCAGATCCGGCTTCCAGCATGCCCAGGGCATAGTAAAGACTCATGGGAGAGTAAAGCGAGTTCTCGTTTTTTCCGCCTGCCAGGGCCAGGCCGGAGGTCTTGCCGGCGAAATCCCACAAGGAGGCCCGGAACTCATCCGATACCTGGTTGTAGTAGACATCCTCCAGGGCTTGTCCCGGCTGGGCCAGGGTTCTGGCTTCCACTTGATCTCCTCCATTCAGGGCAGTCCCGCATCCGGCAAGCGGCAAAGCCAGTACTAATATTCCAAGCATAAGAGCTGTGATTTTTTTCAGCATGGCCGGCTCCTTTCTATTGGTCCTCTTTTACTTTAACGCCATCCGGCACGGCAAGGTTACGCCGGGTTCCTCACGATACCGACGAAGAGCGGCACGCCCGCCGGATCCGAGATGACAAAAAGGAAGGGACGGTCCAGATGAAGTTCCAGGACTTCCCGGGGGACAGGGGCTGCCGATCCCGGAAGACGCATGTCGGTCATCGCTGCAGCTTCCACTCCTTTTTCATCCAGGGCAATGAATGTCTCCTGGCTGATAGCGCTGACGGCGATGTCCCCGTCATAGATCCCCGAGAAATCGGCGTCAAAACCCAGGAGATCCCCCAGTCCAAATTCTTCCAGAGCATTCAGGAGGTCGGTCTTG
>DUUZ01000183.1 GCA_012841255.1 Clostridiaceae bacterium | reverse complement strand
GTTCTTCCGGCCTTGGGGACAGATTTTCCGCACTTCCTCCAGAAGGGCCGAAAGAGCCGGCTTCAGGTGCGCCACGGCGCCGATCTCAACGGGGTAGTTGCGGCCGATCTCATCCGGATCGATGTCGATCTGGAGGAATTTGGTCTTGCCGGGATCAAAGGTCACGCCCTGGTACCAGCTGGAGCTGTCGGCCTCGGCAAAACGCGTTCCCAGACCCAGGATGACATCCGCCTGGGTCGTCAGTTCATGCGTGAACTCAAGCCCCCAGAAGCCTGTCTGGCCGGCCATGAGCGGATGGGTGTCCGACAGGCAGCCGTGCCCCATCAGAGTGCGGGAAACGGGAATATCCAGGAATTCACAAAGGGCCGCAAGCTCGGCGCTGGCATCTGCCAAGAGGACGCCGCCGCCCGCATGGATCAGGGGCCTCTCGGCCTCGACCAGAGAGCGGGCCATGGCCTCTGCCGCTTCCTTGGAAAGCCCCGGAGGGCAGGTCATCAGGCTGTTCTTCCGGGTCCGGTCGAACAGGTGCTCATCGATCTCGCGCGAAAACATATCCATGGGGATGTCGACCAGGACCGGCCCCGGCCGGCCGCTTTCCGCCATGCGGAAGGCCTTGTCCAGGATCTCGGGGATGGCTTCGGGGTCATCAACCCGCCAGGCCCGTTTGACGATGGGCCGTAAAATCTCATACTGCGAACCGTCGGCATGGAGATTGACTTCCTGATGCGGGTGTTTGCCGTAATAATAGCTGGGAACATCGCCGGCAATCAGAACCAGGGGGATGGAATCGAGAGCCGCATTGGCGATGCCGGTCACGGTGTTTGTAAGGCCGGGACCCAGATGGGACAGGACGACAGCCGCCTGTTTTTTCACCCGGGCATAGCCGTCGGCAGCGGTCGCTGCAACCTGTTCATGGCGGGTCGAAACATAGCGGATCTTGCTGCTGCGCGACAGGGCTTCCAGAAATCCGATGATCGTATGGCCGCAAAGGCCGAAAACATATTCGACACCTCTTCGCTCCAGGTAGTCCACCATCAGATCAGAGACCAGTTTTTTCATTGATTGCTCCTCTACTTGTTGACCGGATTTACCGGATCAGATCACTCGACTTGCCAGCGCGAAGGATATAACTCTCACTTCGCTCAAACCTTGAGGCGGCCATGCGGCCGATCTCGATGCAGGCATCCAGATCAATGCCCGTGGAAATGCCCATTTCCAAAAACATATGAAGTGCATCCTCAGTTGCCACATTTCCCGCGGCACCCGGGACAAAGGGGCAGCCGCCCAGACCGGCAAAAGAGGTGTCAAAGCGGTTGAGGCCCGCCTGCATGGCGGCCAGGATATTGGCCAGGGCCAGCCCCCGCGTATTGTGAAAATGCATCCACCAGATCATGTCCGGCCAGCTTTCCTGGATGCGGACAGATAAATCGTAAACCTGGGCCGGTGTTGCCATGCCCGAGGTATCGGACAAGGAGACTTCCCGGATGCCAAGTTCCCGGTATGCACGGATCATGCCCTCGACATCCGCAAAAGGAATCTGTCTTTCCCAGGGGGACCCGAAGGGCATGGAAATGGAACCCGACACCTCGATCCCGGATTCTTGGGCAAGCTGGACACAGGATGAAAAGCCGTCAATACTCTCCTCCGGCGTCCGGTTCAGGTTTGCCAGATTGTGCCTGCGGCTGGCCGAAACATTGAGCTTGACCTTGCGGCATCCGCATTGGGCCGCCCGTTCGACACCGCGCTCGTTGGCGACCAGAGCCCGGAGTTCAACCCTTTCCACTCCGGCAAGGGCCGAAAACAGCTCATCGGTATCCGCCATCTGCGGGACTGCCCGGGGGCTGACAAAAGAACCCAGTTCAATGACCGGGAAGCCTGATCTGGCGATGGCCCGGGCCCAGGAGACCTTGGTTTCGAGCGGCAGGATTTCCTCTTCGTTCTGCAGGCCGTCCCGAAGGCCGACTTCACAGAGAATGACATTTTCAGGCAGTTTCAAGCTGGTGCTCCCTTCTTCACAATTGCATGGAATCGTGGAGGATTTCGATGGCCTGGCGTAGTTCGGTCACAGGGATCTGGCCCGGTGCCGACCGCTTGCCGAGAGAACCGAAGGTCATGGCTGAACCATAGGACTCACAGGCGATCCGGCTGATGGCCCCCAAACCCGACATGGACATGGCTACGACCGGCTTTCTGGCATGGATTTCCACCATCTCGCTGACCGACGACATCAGGGCCAGGACGTCCGCCGGACTTTGAGGCATGACGGCCATCTTCAGGACATCCGCCCCCATCTCCTGCATCTTCAGGAAACGGGCCAGGATCTCCTCCCGGGCAGGCGTCGCCTGAAAGTCGTGGTTTGAGGCGATGACCGGCAGTCCCTGGGCGTGGATATTTGTGATCAGGCGCAGGACCAAATCGTCACCCGCCATGATCTCCACATCGACCGCATCGGCCAGGCCGCTCGCCGCGGCCAGCTGGCAAAGATCCTCATACTCTTGCAGCGAAC
>DUUZ01000182.1 GCA_012841255.1 Clostridiaceae bacterium | reverse complement strand
CGGGATCAGGTCGGTCTGGGTCCCCTGGGCCAGGAGACTGGCGGGGGCCCTGCCCTGAGCCAGAAGGCGGACCACATCACCGGTCCGGGCATGGGCTTCCATCAGCTGACCCTCGTCCATGAGGCCGTGGTCCGAAGCAAAGATAAAAAGAGCCCGGGGCGACACGGCAAAGGCCCCCTCAGGGGACCAGCCGGAAAGCCGGCTGTGGACAGCATCCAGCAGGGCCGGCGGCTTATGGGACAGGCGGATCAGATTCCAGCGAGCGGCTGCCAGACGTTCCTTTTTGCGGTCATATTCTTTCAGCCGGGACATCTCCCCGAAGAAATCTTCCCTTGTGAATTCCTTCATCTCAGGCACCTGCCTTGAAGAAGCCCGTCAGGGCCGCCAGGATGACCACAAGACCCAGGACAATCCGGTAGAGGGCGAAGATTCTGAAGTTGTGCCGCCTGATGTAATTCAAAAGAAAGCGGATGATCAGGATGGACACCAGGTAAGCCACCCCCATGCCTACCAGGACAGAGAGCCACTGGACGGCGTTGAAGGCTGCATTCAGCTTGAGGAGCTTGAGGAGGCTGGCCCCCATCATGACCGGGACGGCCAGGAAGAAGGTGAAGGTGGCCGCCACCGGCCGGGTCATGCCCAGTAAAAGACCGCCCAGGATGGTGGCACCTGACCTGGAGGTGCCGGGCAGGATGGCCGCGACCAGTTGAAAGACCCCGATCAGGAGGGCGATCTTCCAGTCGATGTCCTCCAGGGTTTTGACCTGGGGCTTCTTTTTCTTTTTGGCGATGAAGGACTCGGCCAGGAGAAAGGCTGCACCGACCAGGATCAGCATGATGGCCACCGTCCAGGGATTGTAGAAAACAGCCTCAATCTTTTCGTCGAAAAGAACCCCGACAATGGCTGCCGGAACACAGGCGATCAGGATCATGATCCACAGGCGCAGGATGCCGTGATCCATGACGAAGGCCGTCCGGCCCACACGGAAGGGCGTCAGCTGGCCCTGAGGGGCCAAAGTCTGCGCCAGGGACCTTTGCAGGGGGAAGGGCCCAAGCTGCCGCCAGAAGGTTACCACGACCGCCAGGACGGCACCCAGCTGGACTACAACCAAGTAGAAAGAAAAAAAGCTGGCGTTGCTGATGGCGTCCCCGCCTGCACGAAAAGGCAGGAGACGTTCCAGAAGGAGCAGATGACCCGTGCTGCTGATGGGCAGCCATTCAGTCACTCCCTCCACGATTCCGTAGATGACACTCTTGAAGATATCCAGCCAAGCCATATCAGATTCCTTTCAAATGACAGATCCTATCTGCCTGCTGTCCCCGACTGCCGGATGACCAGCCCCCCGCCGGGGAGCAGGGTGAAATCATCCCGATGACGCTTCCAGGTTCCCTCGCTGATCACATTGCCCCGGTAATCCATCAGTTCATAACTGCTCCCCAGTTCCCGGTCCAGGCCCTGGATGGAAACGACATGGGGAGATGTTCCCAGATTGACCGCGTAGAAGACCAGGGAATCCCGGGAGCCGAAGGCATAAAAGACGATGGACTGCAGCCGGTCCCCTTCCTCGGCCCCCTGCCGGATCAGCTGGGGCTCCGACAGACGCTGCAGGCCGGACAGGCCGCCCGCCGCATGGAGGGAACGCATCAGCACGTGTTTGCCGGAAAGAACTGCCGGATCGGTCAGGTCCAGGTCATAGAGGATCAGGGCGGAATTGTCGCCCAGATCATCAAGGGCTGTTGCCGCGGCGTCGGCCAGACGGAGCTCGCCCAAAAATTCCCCGAAAGACAAGGAGCGGGCAAGCTCGGGGATGATCAGGCCGCCGGCCATCTGCCCCCGGGGAATACTGTTGACCCACTCCTGGGTATTGGCATCCAGGATCTGCCGGTCCGTGGGCTGATCGGCCGGCCGGAAGTCACCTGCATGGTAGTCCGCCGAGGTGTGGCGCCGCCCGTCGTCATAACGCATCCCGTCAATAAAGAAGATCTTGCTTCTGACAGCGGCAAAGTCCGGGGCGTTTTTGATCTGGTCCATGATCCACTGGACATAGTTGGCCCGGGAGGCATCATTGGGCAGCACATCGTCCAGATCTGACACTTCAATGTAAATAAGGTTGAAGACATCACTCCAGCGGCCTATGGCCCCGTCCCTCGAACGCAGGCGGCCATAGTCGGACAGGGGTGAACCCGCAAGATACTCCATGAGATGGGCCAGTTCACCGGCTGTGGCATGCAGATCAATGACAAGCCAGGGTGCGGCCTGTGCCTTTTCCGTCCACTGGAGAGCAGCCCCCAGATTGTGGATGCCCGGTGCCTCCGGCAGGCTCCAGGATTCGCTCATGCGGCCTGCCCGGCCGATGGCGGATGCCTCCAGGCGGACGGCGTCGGCCCGGATCGCCAGTTCTTCTGTCTGGAGAAGCGAGGACAGGGCTCCCGGCGCATCGTCTCCCCGGCCCAGCCAGATATTGTCCAGGTAAAGGGTACCCTCCCCCGCAAAACCGATATTGAGCCAGATCTCATCATCCATGCGGAGGCCGCGGGGCAGGATCAGGGTCATGCGGCGGTGCTGCCAGCTGTCCCCATGAAGAGTCACCGAGGCATCCGTTCCGGAAAGTGAACCGGCCAGCCAGACTTCCAGCGGGCCGTCCAGTTCGCCTTCAAAGCGGACGTCGAACTCCAGCCGGTAAAAGGGCAGTTTGTCATTTTGCAGGAGTCTTGAAAGATCCAGTTTCTGGCTGATCCGGGCATCCAGATAGGTCCGGCCGGGATTATTGGCCGTCAGCGGCAGGACGCTGCCCGTCTCCAGGGCAAAAAGCCGGTCCTTGCGGACCGTTCCGGCTTCTTTGGCAAAAGTCAAAGCCGCCCCGCCTCCCGAATCCTGACCGATCAGGCCGGCATTGGCATCCGCGGCAAGACTGAATGAGGCTCCCCCGGAAATGACCCATTGACCTGCTGCCGGCGCTTCTTCCCGCAGGGGTTCGGATAAGGTGCGGGTATCCAGCTCAGGAGAGGAGGAGAGTTCGACCGCCATCAGGTCGCCGGCCATCACCTGATCTTCGGGGATGGCGGGAGAAAACTCAATCCGGGCGGTCAGTTCGGCCCGGATCAGGCGGCCGTCCTGCCCCGCCAGGATGATGTCGCCGGAAGGCAGGATTTTCAGGCGGTCTATGCCAAATTCCCCAAAGGGGGTCTCCCGGCTCCAGCTGACCCCGCCGTCACTGGAATAGAGCAAACGGCCCCCACTTGTAATGACGACAAGTTTACTTGACGACATAACCATGACGCCGGATAAATCTGCGGGCAGATGACCCAAGGCCGTCTTCAGGGCCCCGGTATCAAGGGCTGTGATGGCGCCCTGGTCAGGCCGGACAAAGATGCGGCCGTCTTCACCGGCAAAAAGGGTCAGGCCGCCCTGCGCATCCGCGGCCAGCCAGCCCTCCTCCGAGAAGAGCAGCGGTTCCTCCATCCATTGTATTCCGTTGGAGGACCTGGCGGCCCGTCCGCCGTCACCCAGGGCATAAATGAGTCCGTCCCCCGTCCGGACCAGGGCCGTCACCCGTTCGTCCAGGGGAAAGTCCAGGGGCTCCAGGCCGGAGATATGGCCGAAGTAAAGCTCTCCCGGCCCGCCGGAAACCAGAAAAAAGCCATTCTCGTAATCCGGCAGATCGATATATTCGACCGTCCGGACAGCCCGGCCGGAAGGAAGAGCCGTCAGAAGGCTCCAGATCATGCCGTCCCGGGACACATAAAGGCGGCCCGCGGCATCGCCGGCCATCAGGCCTCCGGGACCCGCGGCCAGGGCGGTCAGATCAACGGAGAAACGGAAGGGGATAAGTTCCGAGCTGCCGTCGGCCAAGATCTTCAGGAGTGTCCCCGCACTCCCGCAAAGATAGGTCGTTCCCTGAAACTCTGCCACCCCGTTCCAGCGGATGCCTTCCAGGAAGGAGGGCGGCTCGATGGCCCGCTTGCCGGAGACCCTGCCGGGTTCATAGCCCGTAATCCGTCCGCTGTGAAGGAGGGCCATTTCCTCCTGGGTCTCACGGAACAGCCGCATGGACGCGCCCGCCATGAAATCTTCAGTCATGGGGAGCCGGAGGCGGGACTCGGACATTTTGATCAGGAATTCAGCCTGGGACCCGCCATCGGCAAAGTAATGGGCGTGGGACAGGTCAGGCGAGAAGGTCCCTTTGCTTATCAGGTTGCCCGCCGGCAGTTCGAGCAGATTCAGGCCGGTCCCGATCACAGAGGTCTGACTGGCCGCATCCTGGCTGACTGTCACGACGGTCGCATTCCGGTTCCCTCCCCGTCCCGTGGCCTGCCAGACCAGGGTCAGGGCAGCCGTCAGGATCAGGAGGACCGACACGGCCGCAGTCACCGCCGTCCGCCGCCTGAGGCTGACCGGGAAAAGTCGGAAACTCCTTGCCATTTAAGCCTCCGCCGGCTTCTGCTGCCGGGCTGTCCGGCGAAGAACCAGAAAACTCCCTGCCCCCCCGATAATGCAGGCATAAAGGAGGAGGACCAGGATCCCCTCACCGTATTCTCCCGCCCCGGTCAGCCTGGACAGCCAGCCCGAACCGATCAGATTAAAGAGGATATGCAGGCCTATGGGAATCAGGATGTTCCGGGTCAGATGATAGGTGACCGAAAGAACAAAGCCTGCGATCAGGACATAGAGTCCCTGGACCAGATCCAGATGGAAGAGGGCGAAAAGGAAGGTGGTCAGGGCGACCGTTACCCGCGGGGAAAAAGACCGTGCCAGTTCGCCCTGGATGATGCCCCGCATGAGCAGTTCCTCGGCGACCGGGACAAGGATGACCGTCGCGGCAAAATCCAGCCAGAACCCCTCCGTCCGCCCGTCGAAAAGAGCCATCTTGTCCAGGTAATCCTGAAAAAGGCGGCCAAGGAAGCTTGAGTTATCGAGCGATGAGAGGAGAACCATAAGAAGCTGGGTCAGCCCCATGGCGCCCAGGATCATGATCACGGAATGGAAGACCTGGCCCCCCGAAAGGTGTTCCTGTTCCAGGAGGGGATGACCCTTCTTCTTTCTGGTTTGCAAATATAGGAGATAGGCCGGGATCAGGACCAGCATGCTCAAAAGGGAGGCATAGGTCATAACATTGGCCTCTGCCATCAGTTCCAAGGGGGTCAAAAGGATTGCTGCCTCCGGGTTCCGTCCCAGATAAATAAACAGCCAGAGAATAGCAAAGGCGTCGAGGACCAGGTGATGGACAAGCATGAAGATGAGAGGCACCGCAAAGGTTCTGGCCGAAATACCGGCCCGCCCGCCCGAAAAGTCATCCCTGCCGGTCATGGGGATGGTCGCATGATCGAGTCGGTATAACGCTCAAAGAAAATGTCAAAGGCCCGGTCCAGCTCCTTTTTGCTGGTCACGGAGGAAAAGACCTGTTCGCCGTTTTCATCCTTCCAGGAACGCATGATCACCAGCTCGGGATCGGCTCTGCTGCCGTCATCGGGTTCATAATTGTACAGGACGGAATAGGCCTGTCCCCCGATGGTGAAAGTGTCAAGGACAGACACATAGTATTCGCGGCCGCTTCTGCCATCCACCAGGATGGCCAACACGCTGTCCCTGGGGTTCTTCCGGTCTCCTTCGGGGACAGCGCGTTCGCGGGGCGGTTTGCTACGCTTCCGGGAATTCTCCGTCATCGTCCATCTCTTCAAGCAGAGCCTGATAGGCTTCGTAGACGAGTTCATCTTCCTCGTCTTCCAGGGCAACCAGGACTTCTTCGCCGTCTTCGCCGGTTGTAAATTTCATGAAGAAGAGACTCATCTCATCTTCATCACCTTCTTCCGGATCGACCAGTACGCAGTAGTCTTCACCGTTATGTGTAAAGGTATCCGCCATAATAAAGGAGTAGTCTTCCCCGGTTTCCGTGTCGGTCAAAACGACGTAGGAATCCTCGTCAAACATCTCCTCTTCACAGCAGCAGCCGTCGTGTTCATCATGTTCCATGTATAGCACCTTAAAATCGGTCATGGTCTTTATCCTCCAAGGATCATTAGGTATTGGCCGGGCTTTTTGAAGGTGCAGGTCTGCTACCGTTCAAGGCCTCGAACGAAGGCATTATAACACGATCATTCAGTGAATGCCGCAAGGCCGCCGCGCTCCTTGTCCAGCCAGTCCTGGAGCATGATCTCGGCAGCAACGCGGTCAACCAGCGGTTTGTCGCGTTTTTTCTTCTTCTGGGTGTCCAAAATGATGCGGGAAGCCAGAATGGAAGTGTAACGCTCGTCATGCATTTCAATCCGGCAGGTGATCACCTCCGCCAGGGCTTTGGCGAACTCCTCTGCCGCCATGGCGATCTCCGACTCACGCCCGTCGGTCCGGACAGGCAGGCCCACGACCACGGTATCGATGTCATGGGTGCTGACAAGTTCTGCAATTTCCGAAACGGGGCCCGCCCCGTCATCCCGGCGGCGTTCGATGGTCAAAAGCCGGGTTGCGAACATGCGAAGGGGGTCGCTCATGGCGACACCCACCCTCCGAAGCCCGAAATCAATGCCGAGCACGCGTTTATTCATGGCTTAAAGCCGTTCCACGTAGTCCTTGATGACAACTTCCAGCAATTCATCGCGTTCCATGCGGCGGATAATGCCGCGGGCGCCGAGGTGGCTGGTGATATAGGTCGGGTCACCGGAGAGGAAATAGCCGACCAGCTGATTGATGGGATCGTAGCCTTTTTCCTCCAGAGCCTTCATGACTTCCGCCATAATCTGGTGTGCGGCCAGGCGTTTTTCACCGCCGACCTCAAAACGATTTGTATCTTGTTCGACCATAGGCACCTCCTCTGACCAGTTTACCATGATAAACCCTCAAAATTTATAAAAATTCCGCCCGGGCGGATTCTCCTTCAAGGCCTGTGATCCGGATCTTGCGGATGTCCCCCTGCCGGGGGGGCGGCCCGTCCTGGGGGATCTGCACGCCGGCATGAAGATAGTCCTCGGTGTAGCCCCAGGCCCTGCCCTCGCCGTCACACTGCTCCACCAAGAGCTCCCGGACCTGTCCCATCCTCTCCCGGATGGCTTTTTCGGCTTCCTTTTTTGCCAGTTCACGCAGTCTTTCCGACCGTTCCAGGGAAACCTGGTCGTCCTGCTGGCCGGGCATGCGGTCGGCCGCCGTTCCGGGCCGTCTGGAAAAGCGGAAGACATGGATACGTAAAAAGGAGATCCTGGAACAGAATTCCATGGTGTCTTGAAAATCCTCCTCAGTCTCCCCCGGGAAGCCGACGATGATGTCGGTCGTGATCCCCGCTTTGGGGAAGGCCATCCGGATCCTGCAAACCGCAGCTTCGAATTTCTCCCTGTTGTCCCTGCGCCGCATGGCCCGGAGAATCCTGTCCGAACCGCTTTGTAAGGAGAGGTGGAAGGAGGGGCAAAAGTGTTCCAGTGCTGCCGCTCTGCTGACAAAATCTTCCGTGATGGTTGCCGACTCCAGGGAGCCCAGCCGCAGCCTGGCCAGCCCCTCCAGGGGATCCAGGGCCTCCAGGACGGAGATCAGATCCGGATTGTCAAATTGATTGAGATTGGTTCCGGTTAAAACCAGCTCCCGGTAGCCCAGATCCAGAAGATGCCGGGCCTCCCGGGCAATTTCCGCAAGTTCCCGGCTCCTGGAAGGCCCCCGGGCCAGGCAGATGGCACAGTAGGCACAGCGGTTGTCGCAGCCGTCCTGGATCTTCAAAAAAGCCCGGGTTTCATCGGGGACGGCCGGGGCGTCCAGCTCCTCATAGCGGGTCCAGTCGGAGGCTTCAGGGATAAAGGTATCGGGCCCCCTGCCTCCCAGGGCATTCAGGATCAGCTCAGGCAGGACGTCCCTTTGCCCCGTCCCAATCACAAGATCCGCCAGTTCGCGAAGATTACTTCTTTGGGAATAACAGCCCGAAGCCACGATCAGGGCCTCTTTGTTCTGCCTGCGGAAGCGCCGCAGCATCTGCCGGGCCTTGCGCTCGGCCTCGGCTGTTACCGTACAGGTATTGAGCACATAGACGTCGGCCTCTTCACGGGCATCGACGGCCATAAAGCCCCGTTCCCGGAAAGACTGGGCCAGGGCGTCCATCTCATATTGATTGGTCTTGCAGCCCAGGGATGCGACTGCAATCTTTTTCAGCTTATCCATGTTGCCACCCGGTGTTCATACAAAAAAAGAGCCGTCCGGCTCTCTTTTCATTCCCGTTTGCCGGAAAGCGATCAGGCGCCGCGTCCGGTCAAAAGATACAAGACCAGTGTAAAGACCGCAAAGGCGATGGCGAAGATGGTCGTCAGCGTCTTCAGGATACCTTCCTTGGTCCGGCCCTTGGTCTTGCCGTAGAAAGTGTCCATGCCTCCGCCGGTATCCCCGGACAGTACGCCCAGGCCCTTGGATTTGCTCTCCTGCATCATGACGGTCACGATCAGGCCGATGCAAGTCAGTATATCGAGTATGGCAAAGGTAATTTGCGCGGCTTTCATGTCATTCCCTCCCTTGGCGTTTCACACGCCGAGCAATCATAGCATATCGGGCAAGAGCCCGGCAAGTACATATAAGATTTCCCATTAAATCGGAATAACAGGCAGGGGGTCGTCCTGGTGACGCCGCATATAAAAAGGAAACATGATAAGCAGAAGAAGGCCTGCCACATTCGTGGTAATGGTGAAGGCCCACCAGATCCCGTTGACGCCCAGGGCCGTCCCCGACAGGGCAGCCGATAAGGGCAGGCGGGCCGCCATGGCCAGGGTCACCACGAGCGAGGGGATGAAGGACTGGCCCAGTGCGGCGAAGGCAGACGTGGTCAGGATCTGGATTCCCATGAGCAGCTGGGAGGCCGACAGGATCCGAAGATAGTCCACACTGTAGATGACCGCTTGCGGGTCCTTGAAGAAGAGGGAGGTGATTCCCCCTCCGAATACGTAAAGGGTCAGGGTGGTCAGGGAACCGATGGCAAAGACCAGCCAGAAGCCGGTCCAATAGCCTCTTTTGACACGGCTGTTCCTCTTGGCCCCGAAATTCTGGGCCATGAAGGCGTTGACCGCCACCGCAAAGCCGTCGGCCGTCATCCAGGTGATGCTCTCAATCTGGGCGCCCAGACGCTGGGCCGCAACCGCCAGGTCGCCGAAGCGGACAATCAGGCGGGAGATGAAAATGGTCATGGTGGCATGGACGGCGGATTGGGCGGCCATGGGGAGTCCCAGCTTGGCAATAGGTTTCAGTCTTTGCCATTCCAGGGGTTTTGTCAGAACACCCAGGCGGGACAGGAGATCATTGCGCTTGACCGCCACCAGCATGAGAATGGAAGCT
>DUUZ01000181.1 GCA_012841255.1 Clostridiaceae bacterium | reverse complement strand
TCTCCTCATTGATATCCATGATGGCCTTGAAGAGGTTGCCTGCGTTCCGGGTGGCAAGCTCGGGCACGGTGTCGACTCCGGCTTCCTCCAGAAGATCGGCGTACTGGCTTTGGACGCCTTTGATCCGGAAGAGGTCGGCATGGTTGGCCCAGGTCAGAATCAGTTTTTCTGAGATCTCTGCTTTCTCTGCCAATTCCGTGCGGCCTTTCTTGGTCCGGCAGAAGTCCAAAAGTTCCTCCACCGAGCCGATCCCTGCGGCTTCAAGTTTTTCCATGTATACTTCGCCGATTCCTTCGATTACATTCAGTTTGGTCATGGTGGGTCTCCCTCCCCGCATAGCAGCGGTCTTTATGACTGAATGCTATCAAAAAAAAGAAGGTGTATTTGTTTCATATCACACGGCAAGTGCACAAAAAAACCCCCGGACCAGGGATCCGGGGGTTTTTGCTTCCTGGCGGAGCTTCTTACTCTGCCAGTTCGAGTTCGGGTTTCATTTTTCTTTGCCAGGCATGCATGGCAAGCGCAACCGCAATGACTCCATAGGAGACAAAGACGCGGAAATACTCACCGATCATGGCGTTGTTGAAAAGGACCTTACCGGCTTCCGGTGCCACGATGAAGAGGGTGTGGAAGAGGATGACGCCGGTGATGGCCTGTTTGTTGGTGGCCTTTTGCACGGAAGCCCCGCCGACCAGGAGGGCGGCGATGGCAAACTGTCCCACCTGGAGGTGGGCGCCGTAGGTGGCAAAGGTTCCCAGGTTCTGGAGATAGATGAGCTGCCCCCAGCTGGCCAGGACGGTTGAAATGATCATGGCCAGGACGCGGACCTTATCGACATGGATGCCGGATGCGTTGGCGATGACCAGACTTTGGCCCACGGTCCTCATGTTCTGGCCGATCCGGGTCCGCAAGAAGACCTGATTGAAGACGCAGAGTCCGGCAATCAGGGCGAAGGGCAGGACAGCGATGGTCGACCGGGTCACGATGTTCTCGACGAAGGGGACATAGGTCAAAGCGTAGATGATGACTGCCCCGATCATGATGATCAGGGGGCGGCTTTTCCGGAAGCGGGGGTCAGGCTGCAGTTTCTGATTGACCAGCTTCCAGATTCCGTAAAGCACTGCGATGACGCAGCCGATTTCGATGGCATTCACCACGGGCAGGCGGTCGGTCATCAGGTAGCGTTCGACCGCCGGGATATAGGTGATCCCATAGATGACGGCCGACAGGACCAGGACAGCCAGCGTTTTCTTGGGCAGGCCCTCCTTGTTTTTCAGCTGCATGGCAATCCGGATAACGGAAATGACAGCGATTGCGATGAAAAGAACCAGGATCAGGTCGACCATCTTGACCAGGTCGAGGGCATACTTCATGTTACCTGTCAGGTCGATGGTGTTCTTGATTCCGATACCTCCCGGAATGATCAGGCTCTTGGTCTTGACCGGCAGGACACCGCCCAGGATGTAGAGGAAGAAGAGCTGGTAGAGGCCGTCGGCAAAATAGCCCAGGATAAGGCCTGCAATCATCTCGGCCCCCTTCATCTTGTTGAAGAGGCGGCCGACCCCGAAACCGAAGAGGACGGACAGGGGGGTGGCGATGAGATAGGCGATCAGCATGCCCATCATCCCGCTCATGCCCCAGTCGACGGCGAAGAAGAGCCCCACCTGGGCCGCGATGGCTCCGATGACGATACTGAAGTTCAGCCCCATGCCGGCCAGGACCGGGATGAGGAGGGAAAGCACCGTGAAACCGTTCCGGCCGAAGCGGATGAAGACGTTTTCAACGACGAAACTGGTGGTGTTCCCCGATACGATGACGGCTCCGACCGACAGGGCCACAAAGAGCAGCATGACCTTGTTCTCAAAGAGCCAGCCCAGGAGTTTTTGCAAGGGCGTCTCCCTGGCTGCAAGGACGAGTTCGGGCGGGGAAACCGCCGGCTGATTGATTTCTTTCTTACTTTTCAACCTGGTTTCCTCCTTTCGTTTTCGACAGGGCGTAGAGAATGATGCCGTTCGAAATGATGATCCGAAGAACCTCTGACAGGGTGCTGCCCGACGGCATCAACCGCTTGATGACGGGGAGCGATGTGGTCAGGATTCCCTGGAAGAGCAGGGCACCGACGATGACATTGGTGATGCTGGCCCGTCTGGTGGTGGCGCCGCCGATCAGGATGGCGGCCACGCACTGGAAGCCCATCATGAGAGGGGCGTTGTAGAGCTGCAGGAAACCGAAGACCGAGGCATACATGACGATGCCGACAGCACCCAGGACTGTCGACAGGACGGTACCCAGGATCCGCATGTGATCTACGTTGATGGCATTGGACCGGGTGAAGAGCTCGTTCTCGCCGGCGGCACTCATGGCGATTCCCGTCTTGCTCCGAAGGAAGAACCACATCATAAGGCACATGAAGAGGAAGAAGAGCATGACTCCGAGCGGGACCGTGATCCCGCCGACCTCAAAGGCCAGAAAGCGGAGGAAGCCAGGCTGCCGGGCGGCAATTTCAGGATTGCTCATCAGTCCGCCGAAACTTTCTTCCAGGCTGATGGTATTGCGCATGCCCTCTCCGCCGATGGGCCAGATCAGGGTGCCGGAACGGTAGGGCAAAAGGAGCCAGATGATGTTGGAAAAGGCGATGGCCGAGAAGCCCACATAGGTGGAGACCGTCATTTCCGATCCCTTGACCCGGTTGAGGAGCAGGCCGTAGACATAGCCCAGCAAGGTCGCAATAGGGATGGCGACTGCAAGGGCCATGCCAAGATCGACCCAGGGCCGGGCCATACCGGCACGGAAGGACAATTCAATGGCGGTGGTGCCGCCGATCAGGCCGGCGACGATGCCCAGCGAAACACCGAAGTTGAGCCCGATACCGCTTTGGACACCCGGCACCATGGCCAGGATCAGGACGCCGAACATGGACCAGCGCCGCAGAACGTCACTTACCACGTCATCCAGTTTCAATCCCATCATGGGCGACACGGCCACCAGCAGAAGGAAGAAGAGGCCGATGATCAGCCGGGGCCAGCCGATCTGCCGGATGGCTGCTTGAGCTTTACTCATGATCATTTCCCCCTTCCAGTTCATCGATGGACAGGCCCGACATGGCCAGGCCGAAGGCCGCATCCGAGGCGTCAGGCGGAAGAATCTCAGCCACCCGTCCCTCGGCGACAATAGCGATCCGGTCACAGACCGACCGCAGTTCCACCAGCTCCGAGCTGATGACAATAATGGTCATGCCCTGTTCCTCATTGATCTTGACCAGGTGCTCCAGCACCAGCTTCTTGGCCCCGATATCGATGCCCCGGGTAGGCTCCGCGACGATCAGGATCTTGGGATCCATGGACAGGGCCCGGGCCAGGCAGACCTTCTGCTGATTCCCCCCGGACAGGCTGCCGCTTTTTTGCTGGGGCCCCGTGCAGCGGATATCCAGAAGCTCGATCATTTCCAAGGCGTGCTTTTTGGCTTTCCTTCTGTTTAAGAGCTTGAAAGGGCCCAGTTTGTGAAGGAAGCGGTTATGGACCTGCATGGCCGAGAAGATAATGTTCCGTTCGATGGATTCACCCAGGAGGAGTCCGACTCCGCGCCGGTCTTCCGAGACGAAGGCCACACCGTGATTCAGGGCGCCGCCCAGTTTATCCAGGCGGAGCTTTTCCCCGAAGACGGTCACTTCACCCTCGGCCGGGAAAAGTCCCATGATGCCGTTGATGACACCGATCTTGCCCTGGCCCGCCAGGCCGCCGAAACCGAAGATTTCGCCCTTGTAGATGGAGACGTCCATCCCCTTGACCTGCTCGCCGGGCATCTCGACGCTGAAATTCGAAAGGCCCAAGGCAACCGTGGTCTGGTCGCAGACCCGGCAGGAGTTCGTGATATCGACCAGGCGTTCCACCTGGCGGCCGATCATTTTGCCGGCGATTTCGACGACGGTCATATCCTTGGTGGAGGCGTATTCCACCAGTTCCCCATCCCGGAGGATGGTCAGGCTGTCTGCCACATCCATGACCTCATCCAGGCGGTGGGTAATAAAGATGATGGCAATTCCCTGTTTGGCGATCAGCCGCATGATGTCCAGAAGCCGGTCGGCTTCGCTTTCCGTCAGGACGGCCGTCGGTTCGTCAAAGACCAGAAGCTTGATGCCGGTCTTGTCGATTTCGCGGGCAATCTCCACAAACTGTTTGTAACCTAATCTCCCGGGATTTTATAACGTGTAGGCCATATTAAGTCGCTGGAACCGCTGTTGCTGCACAT
>DUUZ01000180.1 GCA_012841255.1 Clostridiaceae bacterium | reverse complement strand
GACCTACATTGTCCGGGACGGCGACTATATTATCTTCCGTTTTAATGTCTGATTCTTAAAGCAGGATACCCCGGGAGGTCAGTTCCTCATCCAGAAGGGTCAGGACCCGGCTTTCCAGTTCAGCCAGGCTGCCGTTATTGACGATGACATGGCGGGCCAGGCCGGCATATTCTTCCGGCGTCATCTGCACATCCATGCGGCGGCGGGCTTCTTCTTCCGGCATGCCACGCCGCATGAGCCGGCGGAGCCGGATGTCCCGGTCACAATCCACGGCCCAGATCTGGTCGCAGACATTAACAAAACCGCGTTCCACCGGGATGGGGACATCCAGTGCCATGACCTTGACCTTCTTTTGCCCGGCCAGGGCCAGTTCCCGGTCCATGGTTTCCACCACCTTCTGGTGGACAATGGCGCTCAGCTCATCCAGGGCCCGGCGGTTGGTGAAGGCCAGGCGGGCCATGTAGGGCCGGTCAAGCGAGCCATCCTCATTCAGGGCCTTGGGTCCGAAGACCCGGGCGATGGCCTCCGTGGTCTCCCCGGCCCGGGAAGTCAAGTCATGGGCGATCCGGTCGGCATCGAGGACGGCTATCCCCGCCGATCGGACAATGGACGCCACGGTGCTTTTGCCCGTACCGATTCCCCCCGTGATTCCCAGGACAAACATCTACTTCAAATCTCCCCAGGTCCGGCCGAAGCGGACATCGGCCACAAGCGGGATATCCAGGGGCATGGCTTCTTCCATGGCCTTTTTCAGGAGGGCGGCCACCCGGGGGGCAGATTTCTCATCTGCTTCCAGGATCAGTTCGTCGTGGACCTGCAGGAGCAGGTCGGCGTCCAGCCCCTCTTTTTTCAGGAGTTTTTCAATATCCACCATGGCCATCTTGATCAGGTCGGCCGCTGTCCCCTGGACCGGGGCATTCATGGCTGCCCGCAGGCCGAAGTTATAGGTGTTCCTGTTTTGCGACTGAAGTTCAGGTACATAGCGGCGGCGGTGGAAGAGGGTCTCGACATAGCCCCGCTCCTTGGCCAGTTCTCCCTGGTTCTGCATCCAGGCCTCCACGTCCGGATACTTGGCGTGGAAGCGGTCGATCAGCTCCCGTGCTTCATAGATGGGAATGTCAAGATCCCGGGACAGGCCGAAGTCGGAAATGCCGTAGGTGATGCTGAAGTTGACCGTCTTGGCCACGCTGCGCTCGGCCGGGGTCACCTCTTCTTCTGGCTTGGCATAGAGGGTGGACGCTGTGACCAGATGGACATCCCGGCCCTCCAGGAAGGCCCGGGAGAGGTTTTCGTCGCCCGACAGATGGGCCAGGAGGCGAAGTTCGATCTGGCTGTAGTCGGCCCCGACCAGCAAACGGCCCGCAGGCGCAATGAAAAGCTCGCGGATCTTGCTGCCCCGGTCGGTCCGGATGGGGATGTTCTGGAGGTTGGGGTTGGAGCTGGAAAGCCGGCCCGTGGTCACCACGGTCTGGTTATAGGAGGTATGGACCCGGCCGTCCCCCTTGATTTCCTTCTTCAGCCCTTCCAGGAAGGTTCCCCGGAGCTTGGACAGTTCCCGGTAGTCCAGGATGGCGGGAATAATGGCATGGTAGCCCCGCAGCCGGTCCAGCTCCTCGGCAGCCGTGCTGTACTGGCCGGTGGCGCTTTTGCGGCCCGTGGGCAGGTCCAGGTCCGTGTAAAGCACCTCGGACAGCTGCTGGGGGGAATTGATATTGAAGGCCTTGCCCGCATCCCGGTAGATGGACTCTTCCAGGCGTGAAAGTTCCTGGGCCATCTCAGCTGAGGCCGCTTCCAGGGCCTCCCGGTCGATCAGGATCCCCTTCTTCTCCATGTCGGCCAGGATCAGGGTCAGGGATTTTTCCACTTGGTAGAGCCGGTCCAGCCCCCGGAGATTTAATTCCTCTTTTTGAAGGGGCAAGGCCGGGAGCAGTTGGAGGGCCAGAGCCTTTTTTGTTTCCAGTCGGTCCTCCAAGAGAGGCAGGGAATCCTGGGGCAGGGGCCGGTAGTCTGCACCCAGCACAGCCCGGAGCGCATATTCAACGTCATCTCCCCGTCCCAGCTGGTTGAGGAGGTAGGCCGCGATCATGAGGTCCTCGGCTGCCCTTGAAGGAGCCTTCCGGTCTGCTTTGCGAAGCTGCCCCTTCATGTCCCAGGTCAAAAAGGGATTGGGCCGTTCGGCTATAAGCGAAAAGAGACGGCCGGTATCCTCAAACTCCACATAGGCTTTGGAGGAGACCAGGAGACCTTTCTCTCCTTTTTGAGGCAGGAAGAAGGCCAGGGAGTCCTCATCCTTGATCTTATCCATGAAGCGGTCAAGATCCGGGTATGCTGAAAGCTCAGGCCTTTCTTCTTCAGGCTCCCCGGATTCCAGTTCGAAGCGTTCCAAAAAAGAGCGGAAGCCCAGCCGGGTGAAAAGAGCGGTCAGGGCCTCCCGGTCAAAGAGTTCCCGGCTTTCCCGGCTGATCAGGCCGTCCAGATCCGGAATGGGGGCCTCCCGGTGGATTTCAGATAGTTCCCGGGACAGGTAGGCATCTTCTTTGCCATTTTCCAGATTGGTCCGCAGCGCGCCCTTTTGCCGGTCCAGATTCTCATAGACGGCATCCAGGCTGCCGTATTCCGCGATCAGGCGAAGGGCGGTCTTGGCTCCCACGCCCTTGACTCCCGGAATTTTATCGGAGGCGTCCCCCATCAGGGCCTTGACGTCCAGCCATTCCTCGGGACTGACCCCGTACTCCTCTTCCATGGATTCGGGTGTCATGATCTCGCTTTCAGATCCTGTTTTCCTGGTCGTCAAAAGGACTACCGAGGTCTGGTCGGAGATGAGCTGGAGGATGTCCTTGTCGCCGGTCACGATGTAGACCTGCATGCCGGCCTCTTCGCCCTTCCTGGCCGCCGTCCCGATCAGGTCGTCGGCTTCGTAAAGGTCCAGTCCCAGGGGCTGGAAGCCCAGGGCGGATAATAGATCCCGGGCCAGGGGGATCTGCAGGGCCAGGTCCTCGGGCATGGGGCTGCGCCCCGCCTTGTAGCCCTCAAACATCTGGTGGCGGAAGGT
>DUUZ01000179.1 GCA_012841255.1 Clostridiaceae bacterium | reverse complement strand
GCTGGTATCGATCAGATCCCGGATCTCTTTCCTGATAGTCTGGGGGGTGATGCCGTGCTCCTCATTGTAGGCGCTCTGGATCTCCCGCCTCCGGTTGGTCTCCCGGATGGCCCGCTCCATGGAGGCCGTGACCTCGTCGGCGTAAAGGACAACCCGGCCGTTGACGTTTCGGGCGGCCCGGCCGATGATCTGGACCAGGGAGGTGGTTGACCTGAGGAAACCTTCCTTGTCGGCGTCCAGAATGGCGATGAGCGAGACCTCGGGCAGATCCAGGCCCTCCCGCAGGAGATTGATGCCGACCAGGACATCAAAGTCGCCCCGGCGGAGTTTTCGCAGGATCTCCAGGCGTTCGACCGTGGCGATATCCGAATGCAGGTATTCGACCCGGAGATTTTCCTCCTTGAAATAATCAGCCAGATCCTCGGCCATCCGCTTGGTCAGGGTCAGGACCAGGGTCCGCTCTCCCCTCTCCGTGGTTTCCCGGATCCCGTTCATCAGGTCCTCGATCTGGTTGTCCACCGGCCGGATATAGACCAGGGGGTCGATGAGGCCGGTGGGCCGGATGATCTGCTCCACCACCTGGCTGGACTCCTCCAGCTCATAGGCGGCCGGGGTGGCCGAGACATAGACGGTCTGGCCGGCCCGCTCCTTGAATTCGTCGAAGCTCAAAGGCCGGTTGTCAAAGGCGGAGGGCAGGCGGAAGCCGTAGTCGACCAGGGATTCCTTGCGGGACCGGTCCCCCCGGATCATGGATCCGATCTGAGGCACAGAGACGTGGGACTCGTCGATGAAAAGCAGGTAGTCGTCGGGGAAGAAGTCCATGAGGGTGAAGGGCGGCTGGCCCTCGGACCGGCCGGTCAGGTGGCGGGAATAGTTTTCAATCCCCTTGCAAAAGCCGGTTTCCATCATCATTTCCATATCATAGCGGGTCCGCTGTTCCAGCCGGTAGGCCTCGACCAGCTTGCCCTCTTCTCGGAAATAGGCCAGGCGCTCCTCCAGTTCCGCCCCGATGGTGGTGACGGCCCGTTTCATCTTTTCGCGGGTAGTAGCATAGTGGCTGGCCGGGAAGATAGCCACATAGTTCCGGCCGGCAATGGTCCGGCCCGTGATGGCATCCACATCCCGGATCTCTTCCACCTCGTCCCCGAAGAAGGAGATCCGGACCAGGGTATTCTCCTCGGAGGCCGGGAAGATATCCAGGGTGTCCCCCCGGACCCGGAAGGTTCCCCGCCGGAGATCGAAGTCGTTTCGGACATACTGGATCCGGACCAGGTCCTCGATGATGTCGCTGCGGCTCTTCTCCTGGCCGGGCCGGATGCTGACCATGAGGTTTTTGTAGTCATCCGGATCACCCAGACCGTAAATACAGGAGACAGACGCCACCACGATCACATCCCGGCGCTCCAGGAGTGAGGAGGTGGCCTTGTGGCGGAGCCGGTCGATCTCGTCGTTGATGGAAGAGTCCTTCTCGATGTAAAGGTCCCGGTTGGGCAGGTAGGCCTCGGGCTGGTAGTAGTCGTAGTAGCTGACGAAGAACTCGACGGCATTGTCGGGGAAAAGAGCCATGAATTCGGCGCAGAGCTGGCCGGCCAGGGTCTTGTTGTGGGCGATGACCAGGGCGGGCCTTTGGGTCTTCTCGATGACACTGGCCATGGTGAAGGTCTTGCCGGACCCCGTCACGCCCAGCAGCGTCTGGCCGGGGTAGCCCCGGTCAAGGCCGTCCGACAATCGGCGGATGGCCTCCGGCTGGTCCCCCTTGGGGGTCATGTCGGTGCGGAGTTCAAAACGTCCGGGCAGTTGATCCATGGTCTTCACGCTTTTAGTTTTTCGATCAGGTCCAGTTCTTCAAGTTTTTGGCGGACAGCGGCAATATCCTGCCAGAGGAAGGTTCTCTTGGAGGGGTCTCTGAGGACATAGGCCGGGTGAAAGGTAGGCAGGATATGGCAGTTATTGGACTCGGTCCAGATGCCTCTGGCCTGGGTGATCCCGGTTGATGACCCCATGAAATAGCGGTGGGCCGTCGCCCCCATCAGAAGATAGACGGTGGGCCGGACCAGGCGGAGCTGCTCCTTCAAAAGAGGCCGGCAGGCCCGGGCCTCCTCCTCGGTCGGCACCCGGTTGCCCGGCGGCCGGCACTTGACGATGTTGGCAATATGGTAGTCTCCGGCATCAAAGCCGAACGAGGTCAAAAGCTGGTCCAGCAGTTTCCCCGAACGGCCGACAAAGGGCAGGCCCAAGCGGTCTTCATCCGCCCCCGGTCCCTCGCCCAGAATGACCAGAGGGGCCCGGATACCGCCCCTCCAGACCACTACATTCTGGCGGGATTCGGAAAGTTCACAGGCCCGGCAGGCCTGGCAGCGGCCCACGAAGGCCTCCCAGTGCTTTTCCCTTTGATCCTGAAGCTTGGTCATGGCATCAATCCAGAGGCTTCATGGTGGGGAAGAGCAGGACGTCCCGGATGGAAGGCTGGTTGGTCAGGAGCATGACCAGGCGGTCGATGCCGATGCCCAGCCCGCCCGTGGGCGGCATCCCGTATTCCAGGGATTCCACAAAATCCTCGTCCGGAAGCTGGGCCTCCTCGTCACCGGCTTCGTGGCGGCGCTGCTGGTCGGCGAAACGCCGGCGCTGATCAAAGGGATCATTGAGTTCGGAATAGGCGTTGCCGTATTCCCGGCCCCCGATGAAGATCTCGAAGCGCTCGGTCAGTCTCCCCTTTGTCCCCTCCTTGATCTTGGTCAAGGGGGAGATCTCGATGGGGTAATCGATCAGGAAGGTGGGCTGGATCAGCTTGTCTTCCGCATATTCTTCAAAACAGGCATTCAGGACCTCACCCCAGGGCATGGCCGGGCCGACATCCTCTAGGCCGTAGGCCGAAGCGGCCTCCCGGGCTTCTTCATCACTTGTGAGGACGGCAAAGTCCAGGCCCGTGTGCTCGCGGACCGCATCGATCATGCTGATCCGGCGAAAGGGCGGGGCCAGGGAAATGGGCGTCCCCTGATAGTCGATCTCATAGCCTCCGCAGATTTCCTCTGCCGCTTTTGAAATCAAAGATTCCGTGATGTCCATCATGGTGTGGTAGTCGCCGAAGGCCTCATAGAGTTCCAGCATGGTGAACTCGGGGTTGTGCCGGGTGCTCATGCCCTCATTGCGGAAGTTGCGGCCGATCTCGTAGACCCGTTCAAGCCCCCCCACAATCAGGCGCTTCAGATAAAGCTCAGGCGAAATCCGCAGGAAAAGATCCAGGTCCAGGGCATTGTGATGGGTCACAAAAGGACGGGCCGCAGCGCCGCCCGCGATGGTATTGAGGAGCGGAGTTTCCACTTCCAGGTAGCCCCGTCCGTCAAGCTCCCTCCTGATCAGCTGGATGATCCGGCTCCTCTTGATAAAGGTGTCCCGGACCTCCGGGTTGACCATGAGGTCCAGATAACGTTTTCTGTAGCGGACATCGGTATCCCGGAGTCCGTGGAATTTCTCAGGCAGGGGGCGAAGCGACTTGGCAAGGAGAGTCCACTCCGCGTTCCGGATGGAGACTTCCCCGGTCTTGGTCCGGAAGACCTGGCCCGAAACAGCCACCAGATCGCCCAGATCCAGCTCCTGCCAGGCCCCGTAGGATTCCTCGCCCAGATTGTCCTTGCGGCTGAAAATCTGGATGGTCCCCGTCCGGTCCAAAAGGTCTGCAAAGGAGACTTTGCCCATGCCCCGCTTGCCCATGAGACGGCCGGCCACGCGAACTTCGGTCTCTTCCAGCTTGTCGAAGTCCTGCACAATATCCTCTGCATGGTGGGTCACCCGGCAGGAGGTCAGAAGGTAGGGACTCTTGCCCTCTTCTTCCAGTGTTCTCAGCTTGTCCAGCCGGAACTGCATCTGTTCGGGCAGGACTTCTTGTGTATCAAAGGTCATTCATCGGATCCCTTCGGTCTGGAAATGCGGACTATGGAGTATTTGAGCATTCCCGTCGGTGTCTTGACTTCCACGGTATCGCCCTTGCGTTTGCCCAGGATGGCCTGGCCCACAGGGGACTCGCTTGACAGCTTGCCGATCATGATATCTTCCTCCTTGGCGGAGACGATCATGTATTCTTGTTCGATTCCCGTATCCTCATGGCGGAGAAGGACTTTGCCGCCCAGGGTGACCCGGGTCTTGCTGATCCCCTTCTCGTCGATGACTTTGGCGTTCTTCAGGATCTCCTCGATCTCCACGATGCGCATGTCATTGTCGGCATAGGCCTGTTTGGCATCATCGAATTCCGAGTTTTCCGTGATATCCCCGTGTGCGCGGGCTTCTTTCAGCCTTTCGGCGATCTCGGCCGCGACCCGGGTCTTGCGGTCTTCCAGCTCTTCCTGGTACTCGCGGATCTTCCCGTAGGTCATTTCATAGACAGTTTCTGCCATCTGACTTCATTCCCCTTTACTTCATTCTCTTTGTTCTCTTTGTTCCGGCTTTCTTTCAAGCGGAAGCCTTATGAACTCAAACATTATATAGATTTATTTATGTTTGTCACCTGCCCCGGTCACTTTCCTTATGGATGACATCATGGGCGCCGCCTTCCACTATACTGGTCGGCGAGACAATGGTCAGCCGGGCCCTCTCCTGGAGTTCCGGCAGGCTGACCGAGCCGCAGGCACACATGGTGGCCTTGATCTTGGCCAGGGTGGTCTCGACATTGTCGGCCAGCTTCCCGGCATAGGGAACATAGGAGTCCACGCCCTCCTCAAAGAGCATGCCGCCGGAGCCGCCGTCGTCATAGCGCTGCCAGTTGCGGGCCCGGTTGGAGCCCTCGCCCCAGTACTCCTTGACATAGGAGCCGTTGAAGAGGACCCGGCGGGTGGGGCTTTCGTCGAAGCGGGCAAAATAGCGGCCCAGCATGAGGAAATCCGCTCCCATGGCCAGGGCCAGGACCATGTGGTAGTCGTGGACAATCCCCCCGTCCGAACAAAGGGGAATGTAGACGCCCGTCTCCCGGAACCAGCGGTCCCGGGCCCGGGCCACATCCATCAGGGCCGAGGCCTGGCCCCGGCCGATGCCCTTCTGTTCCCGGGTGATGCAGATGGAACCGCCGCCGATCCCCACCTTGATGAAGGAGGCTCCGGCTTCAGCCAGGAAGCGGAAGCCGTCTTCATCGACGACATTCCCTGCCCCCAGAGGCAGGTCCGGTCCGTATTCCCTGCGGATGTATTCGATGGTGTCCCGCTGCCAGTCTGAAAAACCGTCCGAGGAATCGATGCAGAGAACATCGCAGCCAGCCTCCAGAAGGGCCGGAACCCTTTCTTTATAGTCGCGGGTGTTGATGCCGGCTCCGGCCAGGAGCCGCTTATGGGAGTCCAGCATCTCGCCCGGATTCTCCTTGTGTTCAGCGTAGTCCTTGCGGAAGACCAGGGAGACCAGATGGCCCCGCTCATCCAGGATGGGCAGCTGGTTCAGCTTGTGGTCCCAGATGATATCGTTGGCTTCGCTCAAGGTGATCCCCTCGCGGCCGAAAATAATATCCTCCAGGGGAGTCATGAAATCCCGGACCCGAAGGCCGGGGTCCAGCCTCGAGACCCGGTAGTCCCGGCTGGTCACGATACCGACCAGGCGGCCGTTGGAGGTCCCGTCCTCGGTGATGGGAACGGTGGAGTGGCCGGTCTTCTGCTTCAGGCGGACAATGTCCGCCAAAGTCGCATCCGGTCCCAGGTTGCTGTCGCTGGGAACAAAGCCGGCCTTGAATTTCTTGACCTTGCGGACCATCTCGCACTGCTCCTCGATGGGCTGGGAGCCGAAGATGAAGGACAGGCCGCCCTGGCGGGCCAGGGCGATGGCCATGCCGTCATCAGAGACGGCCTGCATAATGGCTGACACCAAAGGGATGGTCAGGGTGACGGGGCTTTTCTCCTCCCCTTTGCGGTACTTGACCAGGGGCGTTTCAAGCCGGACCCGGTCGGGGATGCAGTCGTGGGTCGTCCGGTTGGGGACGAGGAGAAATTCGCTGAAGGTGCGGGATAGTTCAGGAATCAGCTGGGCCATGTTTATTCTCCTTTTTTGTGAAGAAGTGCCTTTTCAAGGAAGGCCAGGAAGAGGGGGTGGGGCCGCGTGGGCCTGGACTTGAATTGGGGATGGTAGATGGTCCCGATATAAAAGGGGTGTTCCGGCCATTCGACGGCTTCAACCAGGCGGCCGTCGGGGGATACGGCGGAATACTTGAGGCCGCTGGCGGCCAGGACTCCGGAGTAGGCGGGGTTGAATTCCCGGCGGTGATGGTGGCGTTCCGAGGCTTCCTCGCTGCCGTAAAGTTCCCGCAGGAGCGAACCCTCCTCCAGAATCATGGGGAAGGCGCCGCTTCGCATGGGCCGCTCGCAGAAAGGAATGCAGTTGACATTCTTTCGCATTTCCTCGGTCAGGCCTGCGAAATAGAAGACATCCTGGCAGTCTTCTTCCCATTCATCCGTATGGGCATCCTCGATTCCCGCCACATGGCGGGCGATGTCCACCACGCCCATCTGCATGCCCAGGCCGATTCCGAAGAAGGGGATCTTCCGTTCCCGGGCACTGCGGCTGGCCTGGATCATGCCCTCCATACCCCGGGCGCCAAAGCCTCCGGGCACCAGGACGGCGTCGGCCTTCTCCAGCCTCCGGTCGACTTCTTCCGGTGAAATGCCTTCCAGTTCCTCGCTGGAAATCCAGTCGATGACGGGTTCCAGACCTAATGCGATTCCCGCGTGATCCAGGGCTTCCACAACACTGTAATAGGCGTCCTGGAGTTCGATATACTTGCCGACCAGGGCAATGTTCAGGGGTTCCCGCCCGGCCTTGGCCTTCTCCACCAGAGAAATCCAGTCGTCCAGGAAGGGTTCGGAAGAGGTCAGCCCCAGCCGGTCACAGACCACCTGGGCAAAGCCCTCTTTCTCAAAGATCAGGGGCAGTTCGTAGACCGAATCGCAATCCACATTCTGGATGACCGAGTCCATGCGGACATTGCAGAAAAGGGCCAGCTTCTCCCGGATACTCTCATCCAAGGGCAGCTCGGTCCGGCAGACCAGGATGTCCGGCTGGATGCCGTAGGACAGGAGCTTCTGGACGCTGTGCTGGGTGGGCTTGGTTTTGATCTCCCCCGGTTTTTTCACGTAGGGCAGCAAGGTGACGTGGATGAAGAGGACATTGCCCCGGCCGGCCTCATAGCTGACCTGGCGGATGGCCTCGATGAAGGGCTGCCCCTCCATGTCACCCACGGTCCCCCCGATCTCGGAGATGACCACATCCACCTGGCCTTCCTCCGACACCTGGTAGACATGGCTCTTGATCTCATTGATGATATGGGGAACAACCTGAACCGTGCCGCCCTCATAGCCGCCCGACCGTTCCCGGTTGATTACATTGAGGTAGATCCGGCCCGAGGTAATGTCGCTCTCGCTGGTCAGATTGACGTCGGTGAAGCGCTCATAGTGCCCGATATCCAGATCGGTCTCCGCCCCGTCCTCGGTGACGAAGATTTCCCCGTGCTGGGTGGGACTCATAAGTGCCGGGTCCACGTTGATGTAGGGGTCGAATTTCTGGATGCGGACACTGAGTCCACGGGCGATGAGCAAACGGCCCAAAGCGGCCGCCGTAATGCCCTTGCCCAGTCCTGATACCACGCCTCCGGTAACGAAAATATACTTGGTTGCCATCTCCTGTTTCCTCAAATCATCTGTTCAAATAATAAAAAATGCCGGGCCTGTGCCCAACTCCCTTAATTCTCTGAATACTATAGCACGAGCAGGCGGACGGCGCATGGCCAAAAGGCCAAAAAGAGACCGCCCCCAAGGGAGGCGGTCTCCGGCAAAAAGCCTGCAGTTAAGGCCTAGACGACATCACGCCTTTTCCGGCTGGCCAGGGCCAGGCCGGCGGCCATCAGGATGAAGAGAACCCCTGCGGCAGGATAGATCATGGACTGGCCTGTCGGGATGATTTCACCCATATCATCTTCAGGATAAACCTCAAGGGAAACCGTGACCATTCCTCCGGTCACCGATTCACCTTGCGAGAATTCGAAGCCGAATTCGTATTTCCCGGGCTCCAGGGTTTCCAGGTAATCCTTGCTGACGGTCACAATGGTGCTGCCCGCTTCGGCTTCATAGTGTGCGGGATCCAGAACCTCACCGTTCACGAAGACATTGCGCAGATCCTGGACTTCGCCGTTCAAGACAAAGGCCAGATCTCCGCCGCCGGGTTTCCAGTCGGAGGCCGGCTTTTCCACGGTCGCAGGAAGTACCGCATCCTGACCGTCGGTGTTGACCTTGATCCGGCCTTCCACTGTGTAGACAAAGCCCGAAGGACCGGCCTGGGCCGTCAGATCCTCAATCAATTCGATGAAGGCTTCCAGCATGAGCCCGTGGAGCAGGACCTGTTCAGAGTCCTCAAACATTTCATAGCCGTCTCCGCCCACCGCCATGAAGTCGTTGGTGGCCAGAGTGTAGGATTTGGCAGGATCGATGGGGGTCCCGTCGACCAGGACATCGGTGATCCCCGTGAAGCTCTCCACATCTCCTGTGATCTCCGTCACAATGGTGTAGGACATGCCCGACACCTGGGGGAAGCCTCCGCCCGGAGCAGGGAAGCCCTTGGCACCATGGGCCAGGGCATCAATAATATCCTGTCCGGTCACCCGGATGACAGTGATCAGGTTGCCGAAGGGCAGGACTGAAACGGCATCGCCAAAGCTGATGTCGCCGGCGGGGATATTGGCCCGGATGCCGCCGCCGTTGGTCATGGCCAGGTCTGCTCCCGTGGCCAGGCGGAGCGCATCGGCGACCAGGTTGCCCAGGTTGGTTTCCCGGACCCGGGTCAGGGCTACATCGCCGCCCCTGAAATCGCCGAACTGTTCAAGATTGGTTGCCGTCTTGCCGATGATTGTTCCCAGTTCCTGGTCGTTTTCATCTTCAAAGGCCTGGATCATGGCCAGGATGCCGGCATCGCCCGGCAGGTCTTTGACATCTGCAAAAGTGATGGTCTCCGGGATGACACGGGTCTCGGCACCGTCAAACTCAATTTTGATCCGGCCGACATTGGCAAAGTAGGATCCGGTCTGGGCTATGGGGACGTCGACCCCATCCTTATCCGCAACGGTCTGGTTGTAAACGGTATGGCTGTGGCCGTCAATGACCAGGTCCAGCCCCGTTAAAAGCGGAACCAGGGTAGTTGTGCTGATGGGGGAACTTTGGTCCACCCCGATGTGGCCCATCATGATCAGGACATCGGCATCATCCCGCAGGCCATCGATGGCGGCCTGGACGTTCAGGGCAAAGGCCGCAAGATCCTGTTCGTCGGAACCGGCCCCGAAGGAGAGACCCTTGGTGTAATTGGGGTGGGCCTTGACCTTGGTCTCGGGGGTGGTGACCCCGAAGACAGTAATCTTTTTGCCGTTGACTTCAAAGGTCTTGTGGTTGACTGACAGGAAGTCGTCCGACCCCTTCTTGATGTTGGCTCCCATGATGGGAAAGGAAGCCTTGCCTTCCAGAACCAGAAGCTGGTCGGCGCCATAGTCGAATTCATGGTTGCCGGAGGTCATGGCGTCGGTCCCGACCGCAGACATCAGGTCGATCATGCTCTCACCCGAACTGAATTGGGCAAAAAGCGTGCCATGGATTGCATCGCCGGCGTCGAAGACCAGGACTTCGTCGATATCGGTATTGGCCCGGTCGGCGTCTATGATCTGCTTGTAGCGGGCATAGCCGATGACATCTGTGTCATTTCCCTTGGCCCTTCCGTGGATATCGTTGGTATGGTAAATGACAAACTGTACGTCCGCAGCCAGTACATTGACCGGGAAGAGCATGACCACCAGCGCGATGATTATCAGCGCGGCAGTCAACTTACGCATTGCTTTCATGATAGCCTCCTCTGCTCCATATATATGTTTTTGGACATGTTTCAATTATCTTAACATAAAATATCTCTTTTATGACAAATTTCGAATTTAAAAGGACGGCAGAGACTGACTTTTGCACAGGCCTCTGGGCATGAATCTATAAGTTAAAAGAAATAATTCCGAAAGTCAGGCGATGACAGCGACCGCTTCCCCCTCCGGCATGATCCGGCGGGTCAGACGGCGGTAGAGGACGGCCGAGAGCAGGGCCGCACCCAGATCGGAGATGGGGTAGGCAAACCAGACGTAGTCCAGGTGCAGGCCGGCGAAGAGCCAGGCCAGGGGCAAAAGGAGGACCACCTGCCGGAAGATGGAGATGAAAAGGCTGTATTTTCCCTGGCCCAGGGCCTGGAAGGAGTTGGACAGCATGATGGAGACACCGGCAAAGACAAAGCAGATGGAGATGTGACGGAAGGCCGGGATCCCCATGGTATACATCTGTTCCGTGGCTTTGAAGGCCCCCAGCAGGAGGCGGGGGAAGAGCTGGAAGATGACGGTGGAGAAGGCCATAATGGCCGTGGTCAGAGTCAGGCCGTGCTGCAGGACCAGCCGGACCCGGTCATAACGTTTGGCGCCGAAATTGTAGGCGGTCAAAGGCAGCATGCCCTGGCCGACCCCGAACACCGGCATGAAGACAAAGGATTCCAGCCTCAGATAGACTCCGAAAACCGTGATGGCGATTTCTGAGATAGGCTTGAGAATCATGTTGAAGACCATGCCGACAAAGGACATGATGCTCTGCATGACCAGGGAAGGCAGCCCCACCCGGTAGATGGAGAACAGGATCCGGCCGTTGAAACGGAAACCCCGGAGCCGGATATCCAAAACCTCCTCCTTCTTGACCAGAAGATAAATAGCCGCAAAGCCGGCAATGAGCTGGGCCACAATGGTGGCAACAGCCGCTCCCGCAACTCCCATGGCAGGAAGGCCCAGCCAGCCGAAGATGAGGAAGGGGTCCAGGATAATGTTGAGGATGGCCCCAGCCAGCTGTATATACATGGCCCGGGTCATATTGCCGGTGGCCTGGAAGATTTTTTCGCAGTGGATCTGCCAGAAAAGACCCAGGGAACCGATGGTCACGATGCGGAGATAGGCGACGCTGTCGCCGACAACTCCAGCATGGTCGGAGAAGAGAGTGACAATAGCAGGTGCCGCCGTCAGCCCCGCGATCAGGAAGATCCCCCAGTTGACAAAGGACAGGACCAGGCCGTGGGTCGCGGCTTCCGAAGCCGACTCCAGATCACCGGCACCTAGGCGGCGGGCCACATAGGAATTGACGCCGACGGAGGTGCCGACGGCGAAGGCAATCATGAGCATCTGGATGGGGAAGATGATGCTGACCGAGCGCAGTGCCATCTCTGAGAGCTCGGCTACGAAGAGGCTGTCCACAATATTGTAAAGGGAAACGATCAGCATAGAAAAGACCGCCGGTCCCGACATCCGAAGGAGCAGGGGGAGCACCGGGGCCTCAACCATCCGTTTCGTTTTATCCATTTGTTCGTTGGTCACCAGAATATTAAACCACAGATGAATTACAATGAACAAACAAGATATGGAGGATTTACCTTATGTGCGGCCGCTATTTCATCGACCTGGACGAACCGGAGCTTGCCCGGATTGCCGGCATCATCGAAGAAGAGATAAAAGAAAGACAACTCTCCTTCCCGGTCAAGACCGGAGGGGAAATATTTCCCACGGACACTGTCCCGGTGCAGACCGGAACCGCTTCCTTCCAGCCCATGAAATGGGGCTTCACAGGCTATAACAGCAGATTGATCATCAATGCCAGAAGCGAAACAGCCCTGGAAAAACCCCTCTTCAAGGAGGCCATGCGCATAAACCGCTGCTTGCTTCCGGCCTCAGGCTACTACGAGTGGGAAGGAGTCAAGGGGAAAAAGCAGCGCTATGCCTTTACCCTCCCCGGCGGTCCCCTCTACCTGGCCGGCTGCTTCCGCCAGGAACAAGGTCTCCCCTTCCCCTCCTTCGTCATCCTGACCCGGGAAGCCGCGCCTGCCCTGGCCCATATCCACAGCAGGATGCCGGTCATCATCCCGCAGGATCAGGCAGAAAGCTGGCTGACCCGCAGCTCTCAAGCCATGGAGGAACCTATCCTTGATCTTCTGGCTGAAGCTTCTGAAGGCTTCCAGGGCCGGAAATAAGGATGGCGCAAGCAAAAGGAATTATGTTAAACTGGGGCGCAAGCGGATACGGAGATGTACCGAAGTGGCCATAACGGGGCGCTCTCGAAAAGCGTTTGCCGGGTGACCGGCACGTGGGTTCGAATCCCACCATCTCCGCCACAAAGCCCTGATTCCCGATCCAGTTGGTTACGGATAGGGGAGTGACCGGGTGGTAACACCTCATCACGGAAGCCGGAGAAATTGTCTAAGTCTCAGCCACTTAAATGACTATTCTCTGGCTTTTCTTTTTAAAACAGGCACACTTTCATTTACGGCCTTGTAAATGATCGATATTAAGTTTGTGTGCATTTAATCAGGTCTAACTTCTCTCGCCTGCTAAGTTTTTTGATGGCGAACTCTCGGCTCATCGCCTCTTCCTTAGAAGCAAACTCTTCCAGAAAAAGCAGCTCAACCGGATATCTGCCCCGGGTATACCTGGCTCCCTTGCCTTGATTATGTTCTTGTAACCGTCTGTCAATATCCGTTGTCCAACCCGTGTAAAGCGTGCCATCACTGCACTCCAGTATATAAACATAGTTCATGGACGTCACCTTCTACTCTCTGCTTATGCTCATTGGCCTCCGCACCTTACTGTTGATGCCGTCTCTGCCTGTCCCATTGCTGAAGCGAACGTCGGACGAACAGCAGTGTCTTCACTTGAATTGGTCTCATGCTTGGCCATGAATACATGAAAGCGGCTGAAGGCAGCCTTGATCTACAAGGGCCAGACCATGAGGATGAGAGGTGTCCCGACTGCGATGGAGAGAATGGACAGGGGCAGGCCTAAACGCCAATAGTCTGAAAATTTGTAGCCACCGGGACCCATGATCAAGGTGTTGGATTGGTGGCCTATGGGGGTTATGTAGGAGATAGAGGCTCCGACACAGACGGCCATTAAAAATGGATCATGAGAGACGCCAAGCAAGGCTGCGACGCGCAGGGCAATGGGCGCCATTAATATGGTCGCGGCATTATTGTTGACAATATTGGTCAGGATCACGGTAATGGTCATGATCAAGGCCAGCAGGAGGCCGGGCGACAAATAGGAAGAGGTTCCGGAAATGATATTGGCCAGGCTTTCAGAGCCTCCGCTTGTCTCCAGAGCCTCTCCCAGGGCAAAGAGGGAGCCGATCATGATAATGGTAGGCCACTCAATGGCCTGATAAAACTCCCTGGGGCTGATAATCCTGAACATGACAAGGGCTAGGCTGGCCAGGGTAAAGGAGATTTGGACCGGCACAAGTTCCAGAACGGCTAGGATGACGGAAATCCCGAAAATAAGTACCGTGACCTTCTGCTCCCAGGATGAATCCATGATTTTTAGGCCGGTCTCCCTTTTGGCCAGGGGCAGACACCTGATCTTGCCATAAATATCATCCAGGGAAGAGGCCGCCACCTGCAGCAAAAGAATATCCCCCCTGTTGAATTTCAAGGACTTCAGTCTCTCAATATTGACAATACCCCTGCGGGACACTGCAATTAAATTGGCATTGTATCTTGTTCGAAGCTGGGTTTCGACCGCTGTCCTCCCGATGAGGGGAGAATCATCCCTTAAAACGACTTCAACCAGAGATATGTCGTTGGAGCGGAGATTGTTTTCGGAAATCAGCTTCTGACTTTTGGGGCTTTTTAATTGCAGGCAGCTTTTCCTGGTCAGGTTATTGAGACTTTCAGATGAAGATTTGACGATCAATAAGTCATCGGGAAAAATCTTCTGGCTGGCACCGGGGGACAGAATCTGATCGCCCTGCCTCATGATGCTGACGACATTGACCGACTCTCCATACAGACCCTGAAAATCCCTCAGCCTGATCCCTTCACCGGGACACTCTTCTGTCACGATAAGCTCAAAAAGATAATTGTCCAGGTTAAACCTGTCCTCCAGTTTGGATGACCCTCTGACCGGGATCAATTTCCAGCCAATGAGAGAAGTGAAGAGGATGCCTGCGATCGTGACAGTCAAGCCGACAGGCGTGAAGGCCAGGAAGGAAAAGGGCTCTGAACCTGCCTGAACCCTGAAAGTGGAGATAATGAGATTGGGCGGGGTCCCGATCCCCGTGATCATCCCTCCGAGCAAGGAGGCAAAGGCCACCGGCATTAAGAGCTTTGAGGGCGGGATGTCCTTGTCTTTGGCCAGGGTCATGCAAATGGGCATGATGATGGCCAGGGCACCTACATTATTCATAAAAGCAGACAGCAAGGCCGTGATGGACATGAGGCTAAAGACCTTCAGCCGAATGCTGTCGCTTCCCCTGCCCAGCAGGGCGACCAGTTTTTCAATGGCCCCTGTCTTGATCAGGGCACTTGAAATAATCAAAACAGCCGCGACGGTAATGACAGCAGGGTGGCCAAATCCCTTGAAAGCATCCTTCCCGTCGATCACTCCGGTCAGGACCAGGGCTACAAGCGCCATAAGGGCCACAAAGTCGTATCGGATTCTTCCGTCAACAAAGAGGTAAAGGGTGGCCAGGATGATTAAAATAACGAGAATTTGATCATTCATAGAAAGTTGCCCTCATACGTCCTCCTCATGATCCATGAACCGGGGACCCCGAGAACTCCTTTTCGTTTCATTATATCTTTAAAAAGATCTTTCGCTAGCAGCCGCTTAAGGCATGAGACCTTTCATGTCTCATGCCGGACTGGCCTCACTTCAAGGCTCTGTCATGCCCATCTGACCAATACCGGCGCTGCCTTGCCATTATATACTGACATCTGAAAAAGCCCTCGGGGCTGACAGAGACTTAAGAAAGGCCAAAAAACCACTTCGGTATCTATGGGCGGGACCTCATTGTTTTGCTATTTGGTACCAAATTTCTACGAATATACGTTTATGCGCAGCAAACAAGAACCTCCTGACCATGTACTCGTGAGGGGGCTTTCGCTTTGAAATACTAAAAATATCCGGATTGGAAAACTGGCCTTAATCCAGGAGTAGAACTGACCCTCCTTGATGGAGCTTCAGACCCTCCAAAAATTGGTATACAGACTCAAGGATAAGGTCATGTCCGCTCTTCGTCGGGTGCATGCCGTCGGGGCCAATCAGGCTTTGGTAATGCCGGTTCTTGAGGAAAAGGCTTCTCAAATCCAAAAGGGGGGTGTCAGTCTCCCGGGCCACAGCCTCCACCTTCAGGGAATACATCTCATGCCAGCGGTAGATGGCTTCCTTGTCCCCCAGCCAGGTAAGAATCCGGTCCTGGCCCTGGAGGGGCTTGATCCATGTGTCAAAGAACTTCCCGGCATCAATCGGAACAAGATTGGCCAGGACCGGCCTGATGCCCTTGTCCCTGATCCGGGCAACCAGGTCCAGATAGCCCTGGTAAAAAACATCAAGCGGGGTGGCAGCCTGGTGATCCAGTTCCGGGTCCTCCCCTATTTTAGCCCAATCGAAATTGCAGTCGTTGCCGCCGTAATTCAGGAGAATGGCCTGGCAATCCGGTTCTTTTTCCAGACATTTATCAACCAAACGCCGGCCCTTGCCGATGGTGGCACCAAATTTGCTGCTATTGACCAGGTCCAGCTGAAGGTCGGAGGTCCGGACGTCTTCCACAGCCTCCAGACGTT
>DUUZ01000178.1 GCA_012841255.1 Clostridiaceae bacterium | reverse complement strand
TGGAAGCCTTCAAGACGGTGGATGCACAGGAAATCATTGCCGCCGAAGCTGAACTCATCAAAAGCGGCGTCCCCATAACCGAGATTCAGGCCCTGTGCAACGTCCATGCCTCCCTGGTGGAAGGCAATGTCAATGTCGTGGAAGTCGATCCCGTGATGGGCCATCCGCTCACGGTTTTTTATAAAGAAAATGACGGCCTCATGGACTTTCTGGAAGGCGAGTATGCCCAGGCCAAATCTGCTTTTGTGAAAGAAGATGACCATACCGAATATGTCCGGGCCCTGAAAAAACTCTACAAGCTGGATCAGCACTACGCCAGAAAAGAAAACCTCTTCTTCCCCTATATGGAGCGCAAGGGCATTACGGGCCCTCCCAAGGTCATGTGGGGCAAGGACGATGAAATCCGTGCCCTGATCAAGGATGTCCTGGCCAAGGCAGAGGCCGGGGAACTGGATGACCGCCTGATCGCCGAAATGGAATTCGAAGTCCGCGGAATGATCCAGAAAGAAAATGAAATTCTGAAACCCATGCTCCTGGATACGCTGACGGAAGAGGACTGGAAGGTCGTGGCCCGTGAAAGCGGTCAGTTCGGCTACGCTTTTGTCGACGGTGTGGAGGGCGTCAGCCCCTCGGATGTCCAGGCCTGGCTGAAGAATGAACAGAATATGAAACACCGGACCGGAGGCAATGACATCGAGCTTCCCAGCGGTTTTTTCAGCGTCCATGAACTGGAAACCCTCCTCAACGCCCTGCCCTTTGACATCACCTATGTCAACGCCCAGGACAAGGTTCAGTATTTCAGCGAAGGCAAGCACCGTGTCTTCCCCCGCACCCGGACCATCATCGGCCGCCTGGTCGAGGACTGTCATCCTCCCAAGAGCCTGGACCGGGTCCTGGCTGTGGTTGAGTCATTCAAGTCGGGTGAAAAGGATGAAGAACACTTCTGGATTCAAAAGGACGGCCTTTTCATCCTGATTCGCTATTATGCGGTCCGGGACGAAGCAGGGACCTACATGGGCGTCATCGAAGTCACCGAGGAAATCTCGGAACTCCGGAGCCTGGAGGGCAGCAAGACCCTTCTGACGGAAGAAATGATTTAAGGATTAAAGGGATACAAACCCCTGCATAGCAGAGCTGGAGGGGAGCATGGCTCCCCTCTGCTTTATGCGGACCTTAGAAAGAAGGAGGGCTTTCTCATTGGTCAAAATGATTGCGACCGATCTGGACGATACCTTGTTCCGGCCGGATTACACCATTTCCCGCTATACGGTTGAGACTTTGGAAAAGGTCAGGGATCTGGGGATCAAAATTGTCTATGCAACCGCCCGTGGGAAAAGTGCAGAAGAACTTTTGCCTGATCATCTCTTCGACGGCCGGGTTCTCATGAACGGAGCCCTGGCCTATGCCGGGGACACGCTCCTTTACGACAGGAGTATTCCTTTTGAAGACTATGCCCCTTTTCTGGCTCATCTGTCCGATCAGAAGATGTCCGTCGGAGCCGAGATCAAGGGTGTTCACTACACCAACTTCGCAGTCACCGGAAGCTGGTATGACATCCGTCACTCTCATCTGACGGACTTCCAAGAAAATCACGGCCCGGCCGACAAGCTCTTTGTACTGGTCCAAAACCCGGCAGAAGAAGATCGTTTGAAGTCCAGCCTTCCCGCCCATCTTTATATCAGCGTCAGCCGGGACGGCCTGGCCATGGTCATGCACAGGGAAGCCAAGAAAAGTCTGGGGCTTGCCGCCCTGGTCCGGCACTTCGGCCTGGTCCCTGAAGAGGTCGCAGCTTTCGGGGATCAGCCCAATGACATGGATATGCTGGAATATGCGGGCTGGGGGATCGCCATGGCCAACGCAGCCGAAGAAGTCCGGGCAATTGCAGATGAGATCGGAGACAGCAACAGCCAGGACGGTGTTGCCCGCTGGCTGGACCGGAATGTATTGAATAAAGCCTGATCTGAAGGGAGGGTACCCCCATGATTTACGTACTTTTTGAAGTCGTCATTAAGGACCAATACAAGAAAGCCTACCTGGAGCTGGCTGCAGGTCTCAAGTCTGTTCTGGAGAAAAGCCCCGGCTTTGTCCGGTCGGAACGCTTCACCAGCCTGGCAGAGACAGGAAAACTGCTCAGCCTTTCCGTCTGGGAAAGTGAGGAGGCTGTCAGCCGTTGGCGGCAGCTGATCCAGCACCGTTACAGCCAAAAACAGGGACGGGAACTCATGTTTGAAAGCTACCGGATCACGGTCGCTTCCGACATCCGGAGCTACACCATGACGGACCGGGCGCAGGCACCGGAGGATTCCAACCAATACTTTGGAATCCCCGATTAGGGAAGAGAATATTTTGAATGGGCCTGAAGCAGGCAAGAGAGGAATCGAAATGGAACGTACAATCAGACAGCAAGTAACAGGCTTCCGGACAAAGGACGGGGCCGGTGTCAGCCTGGTCCGGGTGCTCAGCAACCAGACGGTGGACGCCTATGATCCCATCCTCATGCTGGACTCCTTCGACAGCACCAACCCTGATGATTACATCGCAGGTTTCCCCATGCATCCCCACCGGGGGATCGAGACCATCAGCTATGTCTATAAAGGGCGGATGACCCACAAGGACAGTCTGGGCCACCAAGACACCATCGGTGACGGGGAGGTTCAGTGGATGACCGCCGGATCAGGGATCCTGCATGAAGAGACGCTGCCGGCCTCCGATCGGATGCTGGGCGTCCAGCTCTGGCTCAACCTGTCCCAAAAGGACAAGATGGTGCCTCCCGCCTACCACAGCATCAAAAATGAGGAGATCAAGGAAATTCATTTTGGGGGCGGAATGGTCCGGCTCCTGGCTGGCGATTATGAAGGCCGCAGGGGTTACCTGGGCAAATACCAGCCCCTGGACTACTACGACATCCATCTGGAACCCGGCGCCGAGCTGCTTGTCAAAACCGACCCCGACCGTTCCGTCATGGCCTTCACCCTCATCGGCGATGCCATCATTGCCGGGGAAGAGATCCGGGAGAAGACCGCCGTCAAGTTCAACCGGGGCGACTACGTCAGGCTGCGTGCCGTGGAAGAAAAGGTTCAGATCCTTTTTATGAGCTCCATGCGCCTGGGAGAGCCCGTCGCCTGGGGCGGCCCCATTGTCATGAATACCCGGGAAGAGATCAAGACGGCCTTCGAGGATCTTCGGCGGGGGACCTTCCTCAAGGAAGAAATCAACTACTAAAATGCTGGATGACAGGGGATTCGATCTCTGGGCCGGCGTCTATGACCGGGATGTCCGGGAAAGCGACGAAAGGAACGAATACCCTTTCGCCGGCTACCGGAAGCTCATGATGACCATGGACCAAAGAATCCGGGAACACGGGGGCAGGAGGATTCTGGATCTGGGGGTCGGCACCGGATTCCTGTCCAAAATCCTTTACGATGACGGTTACTCCATTACAGGCATCGACTTCTCCAGGGAGATGCTGGCCATGGCCAGGGAACGAATGCCCCGGGGCCTTTTTATTGAGGCGGATCTGACCCAGGGCCTTCCATCCAAGCTCAGGGGTGAAGTCTTTGACCTGGCAATCAGCACCTATGCCCTGCACCATTTCGACCAGGCGGGAAAACTCCGCCTGATCCGGGATCTCGTCCCGCTTCTCGATCCCAAAGGGCTCATCCTGATCGGGGATATCGCCTTCGCCGACAGGGCCTCCCTGGACTTATGCAGGGAGAGCACGGATGAATGGGATGACGGGGAAGACTACCTGGTCTTTGAGGAAATCCGGCCTCATCTCCTGGATTACCGGCCGCAGTTTGAGACCATCTCCCACACGGCCGGCATCCTGGCACTGCAGCTATCACCGGAAGGGAAATAGAACCATGGTTGACTATCAGGAATTTTCAGATGACCTGGAGCTTTCGGACGGCTTCTTTGAAGGCTGGCCCCGCCCGCCGGGAAAGAAGGCCCACCGCGCTATTTTGCAGGAGAGCTACCGTTCCATTGTGGCCTTGGACGGAAAGAAGATCATCGGTTTCATCACGGCTGTCAGCGACGGCATTCTATCAGCCTGCATTCCCCTCCTGGAAGTCCTCCCCGAACACCGGGGCCGCGGGATTGGCGGGCAACTTGTCAAAAGGATGCTCCAGAGCCTGGACGGCCTTTACATGATCGACCTGGCCTGTGACCCTGAGCTTCAGCCCTTTTATGAGAAGCTGGGCTTTCGCCCGGCCCGGGCCATGATCAAGAGGAATTACGACAGCCTGAAGGATCTGCAGTAAAAACACGGAAGATGGAAATCTTCCATGCTATAATTGAACTTACAACTGAATACAGTACTTCTTATTAAGAGTTGTGGTAGAGGGTTAGCTCGATGACCATGCACCAACCTGCCGGACGGCAAGGTGGTAAGGCTAACATCGATGAGGAGTTTGCGGCTCCTTTATGGGGGCTTTTTTATTGCCTCGAAACGGCCCTGCCGGAAGTACGAAAGAAGCCTTGAAAGGAGCTTTTTATGTTGAAGGAAAAGAATAGTGAGAAAGAGGATTGTGGCCGCCCCTTCAGGAGAATCGCGGGAGGATCGGGTTTTGCCGACAGTATCTTCCGGACTCAGGCGGACAGCCGAAACTACGCATACAGTATGCTCAGGCGGGTGCTTCGGAGAGAAGAACTTGATGAAGAAAGCATCCGCATGTTTTGCCGGACGGGCATGTTCGTTTTCATGAAGGAAGAGGACGTCCTCCTGATCCTGACCGAGCGGGATATTGAGCTCCTCCGTGCTGGCGGCATCCATGCCCTGGAGGATTTCCTGGCCCGCCATCTCCTGGAGCCTGAGGCTGCAGGCATCGAATAGTCCGTCTAAATGGGAAATCATGGTATCCTGTTCCCATGCAGCCCGAAGGCTGCGGGGAGCAGGATATGCCTGATCATGATCGACATGAGCTCTGGGACGCACGTGACCGGGACGGTCGCCTGCTTGGCTTTGACCTTGTCCGGGGTCTGCCGCTTCCGCCGCATGCCTATCATATGATCGTGGAAGTCTATACGGTAACGCCGGAGAAACGGATCCTGGTCACGCGAAGAGACCGGACCCGCCGCTGGCCCTTTTACTGGGAGGTCACGGCCGGATCTCTGCTGAAGGGGGAGTCACCCGAGGGGGGAGCGGTCCGGGAACTTGAAGAAGAAACCGGAATTATCGTCGGGGAGGCTGCCCTGATTCCCATTTGCCAGGTGCGTTACATCTCCAGCATCTATCGCTGTTTTGTCGCCCCTATCAAGGAGGAGGATCCCCAGGTCCGGCTTCAGGCGGGAGAAACAATCGATTATCGCTTCCTCCTCTACCCCGATTTCAAGAGATTCCTTTTGTCAGAGGAATTTGCCCCGCCGGTCAGCCGGCGTTTTTACAGCTATGAAGATCTCTTTGACCGGGCGGTCAAGGATGGAGGATGCTTCATTCAGAAAGGTAAGGAAACTTAAGTATGCTCGGAGCCATCATCGGCGATATCGCCGGTTCCCGTTTTGAATTCAATAACCACAGAAGCAAGGATTTTGACCTTTTCGCTCCAAACTCTTTTGCCACCGATGACAGCATCATGACCCTGGCCATCGCCAAGGCCATTATGGAGGCGGTCCAGGAAGGCTCCTCAGATGATCAGGACTTTTATGACCGTCTGTCCGAATTATCTGTTTATTACATGCAGGAGATCGGCCGGCCCTATCCGGGTTCCGGATACGGCGGACGTTTTTTGACCTGGATGTATTCCGATCAGCCGGAACCCTATAACAGTTTCGGCAATGGATCCGCCATGCGGGTCAGTCCCGCCGGCTTTTACGCCCGGTCCCTGGAGAAGGCCCTTTTACTTTCGGACGCCGTGACCCGGGTCACCCACAATCACCCGGAAGGATTAAAGGGCGCCCGCGCAACAGCCGCTGCTGTCTTCCTGGCCCGGACCGGCTCCTCCATCCCGGAGATTAAAAAGCACATGGAAGAACACTACTATGCCCTGGATTTCACCCTGGATGAAATCCGCCCGGTCTACCGCTTCAACGAGACCTGCCAGGAAACGGTCCCCCAGGCCATCCAGTGCTTCATTGAATCCTTATCCTTCGAGGATGCCATCCGCAATGCCATCTCCATTGGGGGTGACAGCGATACCATCGGAGCCATTACGGGCGCCATCGCTCAGGCTTATTACGGTGTTCCGCAAGACCTCCGGGATCAGGCCCTGACCTTCCTGGATGAGAGGCTCCTGGGGATTTATCAGGAGTGGGAAGAGTTTATAGAAGAACTCAAAGTGAGACCCCGATGAAAAGCCTGGAGTTTATTACATCCCTCATCATTCCCCTGGTCATGCTCCTGACCGGCCTCATTTTCATGAAATGGGCCCCTAAAAGTGTCAATACCCTGTTCGGCTACCGGACCCGGAGATCGATGCAAAACGATGACACCTGGGTCTTCGCCAACCGCCTCATGGCACATATATGGATCCACTGGAGCCTCTCCATTCTGGCTCCCACCATTATTGTCATGTACATTGTCCTCTATTTTTTCCCGGATTATCTGGGCCAATTCAGTATCGGCCTGACCCTGGTCCAGCTTGTCCTCATGATCGCTTCCATCTACCCGATCGAAAAAGCCCTGAAGGAGAACTTTGATGAGAAGGGCAGGCGGAGAAATGATGGTTGACCGATGAACAGCTTGAATATCGCACTACTCCAAATCCTTCCCACAGGAAGTCTTGAAGGCAACCTTCAAAAGGGGCTGGATGCCTGTCGCAAAGCTAAAGAAGAAGGAGCAGATATTGCGCTTTTCCCCGAGATGTGGAGCTGCGGCTATGTATTGCCTCAGGGGGAAGAGGCCTTGAAAAGGGAAGCCCTGAGTCTGGACGCCCCTTTCGTCCACTCCTATGCCGGCCTGGCCCGGGAGCTTGACATGGCCATCGGTCTGACCTTTCTGGAAGCTTATGAACCTTCCCCCCGCAACAGCATCTGCCTCTTTGACCGTTTCGGAAAGCTGGTCCTCCGCTATGCCAAGGTCCACCTCTGCGACTTCGATCCTGACGAAAGCCAATTGACTCCCGGTGAGGATTTCTTTGTTGCAAATCTTGATACAGCCAGGGGGAAGGTCCTGATCGGAGCCATGATCTGCTATGACCGGGAGTTTCCTGAAAGCGCCCGGATTCTCATGCTGAAAGGAGCTGAGATCATCCTGGTCCCCAATGCCTGCCCCATGGAGATCAACCGGATCTCCCAGCTGCGGGGCAGGGCCTTCGAAAACATGACCGGCATCGCCACCGCCAACTATCCCGCTCCCTGGCCTGATTGCAACGGTCATTCCACTGCCTTTGACGGGATCGCCTATAAAGCGGAGGAACCCGCTTCCCGGGATACCCTGATCCTGGAAGCGGGAGAAGAAGAGGGCATCTTCATGGCCCGTTTCCACACCGATGAGATGAGGGCCTACCGGCGAGAGGAAGTCCACGGCAATGCCTACCGGCGCCCCGAAAAGTATGGTCTTATGGTTTCCGAAGAGATTGGAGAGCCCCTCATCCGGAAAGACCGGAGAGTCTGACACATGGATCTGAAAACAGAAAGATTACTCATCCGGAAACTGGATGAATCCATGGCCACAAGTGTTTCTTTGAACTCTCTTGATCAGGAGAACAGGCGCTTTCTGCCTGATGAAGTTTTCGAAACAAAAGAAGATGCCCTGTCTGCCATCCAATACCTGATGTCGCGTTATGAGACTGAAGAAGGTCCCTTTGTCTACGCCGTCCTTCTGAAAGACGGGAAACAGATCGGCCATGTTCAGCTGGTGAAAATTCAAGAAGGTTGGGAGGTCGGCTTCCTCATCGGCAAGGCGTACAGAGGCCGGGGTTATGCACTGGAGGCCGTGCAGGCCTTCCTGCCGATCATCATGGAGAAAAAGAAGCTTTTCCAGGTTTTGGGCATCACTTCCTCAGAGAACATCGCTTCACAGCGGGTTTTAGACCGCTTGGGCTTTGTCATGACCGGCCAGGGACCGGGCAGCTACCAGGGGCGAGAGGAAGAAATTCAGACCTATTCCTTTTCCCGTTACAAAACTGATTCCCTTTCCATTATGGAAACCATCGACAAGGGATGGTCCGCTGACCGGAAGTTTCGGGTCACCATGGAAGATGGCCAGGTTTATCTTCTCCGCCTGGCATCCCCGGCGCAAAAGGAGCGGAAGGCTATGGAGTTTGAAACCATGCGGCAGCTGGCCAGGCTGAATCTCCCCTTTTGCCGGCCTGTCCAGACAGGAGTGTGTGAAAACGCGTCTTTCTCGCTTCAGGAATGGATCACCGGACAGGATGCCGAAGAAGTCATCCCCCTCATATCCCGGGAAAACCAGTATCGGCGCGGACGGGAGGCCGGCCGGGCTCTGACCGTCATCCATTCCCTTCCCCCGCCTTCCGAACTGACGGATTGGGAGAGCCGCTTCAATGAAAAGATCGACAGGAAAATTGATGCTTACCTTTCCTCAGCCCTGCGGTATCCCAAAGATCGTCCCCTCCTTGACTATATTGAAGGGCACCGCCATCTTCTGGCCGGACGGCCGCAATCCTTTCAGCACGGGGACTTCCATATCGGGAATATGATGATCGACGGTGATGATAAACTCCGGATTATCGATTTTGACCGCTTTGACTACGGCGACCCCTGGGAGGAGTTCAACCGGATCGTCTTTACGGCCAGTGTTTCCCCTGCCATGGCGGCGGGGATGGTCGATGCCTATTTTGAAGATGCTGTCCCAGAACAGTTCTGGCAGCTTCTCGCCCTTTATATTGCTGTCAATACCCTCTCCTCATTCACCTGGGCTCTCTCCTTCTCACAGACGGATATAAAAAGGATGATCGAACTGGCAGACCAGGTCCTGGACTGGTACCAGGGCATGACCCGGACACTGCCTTCCTGGTACCCCGAGCCCGGAAATCAACCGGGAGGAGATATTTAAGGCACTTCTTGCCAACTCAACCAAGAGGTTACAACGAATACAACTTCCGGTTGTATTATAGAAGCGAAAACAACCGTCACTCCCTTCATCTGCCTTTTTTCGCAGGCTACTCTTGATGTGGTCCTGCGGATACACAAGAGCGAAATCCTGATCCGGAGGCCGTAAAGCAGAAAGAAGGGCAGGAAGATGACAGCTAATATTTTGAATACCTCCAACAGGACATGGGAGAGCAAGTGGGAAGTCTCCGGGAACCTGCCGGTCGGCACCCCTTCCCCCGGGACCCTTTCCCAGCAGGGAGAGCGAAAGAGGACAAGAAGCCACGGCATCTCCCCGGTCCCCAGACAGGCAGAACTCCTCGGAGTCACCATCGAACAGCAAAGAAGATAAGGAGCTTGAAATGGACAACAACGTAATCGGAAACAATATCGCCAAATGGCGCAAGGAAAAAGGGATGACCCAGGATCAGCTGGCGGAGAAACTCGCCGTTTCAGCCCAGGCTGTCTCCAAATGGGAGAATGGGGTCAGTATGCCTGACATCACACTGGTTCCCCAGCTGGCTGAGATCTTCCATGTCACCATCGATCAGCTCTTCTCACGGACAGCTGGGCCTGAGACCATCTATGTCGCTCCCGAAGAGCGGAAGGATATCAGCAAGCTGCTTTTGAAGATCGTGGTGGATTCGGCCGACGGGGACAAGGTCCGGATCAATCTGCCCCTGGCCCTCCTGAAGATCATGGAGGGTTCGGAAGACGGCTTCAATGTCAACGGGATCAATCTTTCGGGCATCGAATGGGATCAGGTCATGGCCTTGATCGAAGAAGGAGTCCTGGGCAAGTTGATCGAAGTGGACTCAGCTGACGGTGACCGCGTCGAGATCTTTGTGGAGTAACTATGAAAATCATTGTTAAGCAGGAAGGAAAACCCGCCATCCGTCTCTGGCTTCCCACCCGGGTGATTCTGTCCAATACAGCCGCCCGGATCATGGCCAAAAAAGCAGCTGGGAAGGGCGGATCTGAAGAAAACGTGGACAAGGAAAGTCTTAGGGAACAGATTCTGGACGAGATCAATCCCGAAGAAATCAGAGAATCTATCAGAATGGAAATCCATGAAGACCTGGAGGAAGAACTTGATTCTTTACCGGATGAAGAAAGAGAAAAGGCGGAACGCCTTTTCTCCAAGGGAAGTTTTTTCCCGGATATCCCTCCGGAGGCAGCGGTGGAAGCTGTGAGGATCCTCCGCAAGATGAAAAAGGATCATCCGGGTGTTCCGCTGGTCGATGTCCAGGCAGCCGACGGTACCGAGGTCCTGATTAAACTTTAGTGCCTGGTCATTCAGTTCCCTTTTGCAGAATGTCCAGATAGTCCCGGTAAACAAATTTCCTACGTCTTCTACCTGAAGTCATAGGCTGGAGGATCCCCGCCTCCTCCAGCCTGCCGACAGCAGAAGAAACGGTATTGAAGGCCAGATCAAGCGCCTTGGCCGTATCTCCGATCACGATAACAGGGTGGGATTCAAGGTAGGTGAAGACACGCATGGCTGTCTGCCTGCCTCTTCCCATATCCCCGATCAGCTTCTTGTTTTTCTCGTGGAGCAAGGATAATTCATGAATTGCATTTAAGGCGTCTTCAGCCGATATAGCCAGCGCCTGAAGAAAAAACTTGACCCACTGCTCATAATCCCCATTCTTTCTCACTTCGTCCAAGCGGTCATAATACTCGATTCGATGTTGCTTCAAATAATAGGAGATATAAAGTGCAGGAGAGGAAAGGACACCCTGATCCATCAGGTAGAGGAGGATCAGCAGCCGGCCCATCCTGCCGTTTCCATCAAGGAAAGGGTGGATCGTCTCGAATTGGTAGTGGATAAGCCCGGCCCGGATGAGAACATCCAGCGCATCGCTGCCGTGGAAATAATATTCAAGGCCGGACATGGCAAGGACCATATCGTCAGGTCCCGGCGGGACATAACGTGCTGTTTCCAGAGTACTGCCCGGACCGCCGATCCAATTCTGGGATATCCGGAATTCACCTGGCCGCTTTTCCTGGCCGCGCACCCCTTGCATGAGAATAGCGTGCGTTTCCCTGAGCAGTTTGCCGCTTAAAGGGAGTTGATCCAGTCTTCCAATTGCGTAATCCGTTGCTCGAATGTAATTGACGACATCTGCTACTTCACGGTTAAGATTCTCATCTATGGTCGGATCCAGAACATCTTCCAGGCTGGCCTGAGTGCCCTCAATCTGAGAGGAAAGCAAGGCTTCTTTGCGCACATACATGGAAACAAAAAGATTCATACTTGGAATCTCAGTGGACTTCACATTGAGTTTCGCTAGGAGACTATGGGCGTTCACCAGGAACTGAACCATTTCCGCATCCATTTCAATGGGCGGGTCAGGAGGCAGGGGAGCGGGAACAAAGACCTTAAAACTGGCCTTCCCCGACAATTGGTTTTGATAGCTGCCGGACCTTGGGTTGAACATATCATTCCTCCTTGAAATAACTCAAAGATTCTCAGCCCCTCATTTCAAATTAAGCTGTTTACTTGAAATAAGATTACTAATTTTACCTTTTTATTTCAAGTTAGAGTTCAATAATGGAATAAATCTCCAAAAAAAATCCGGGTGATCGTACCCGGATTTTCAAACCATTTGTTTTGTCTTTACTTGGCCGGAGTCTCTTCCGGAACATCATCACAGAGGCAGACCGGTTCCGGTTCCTCAACTTTGACCAGAGCTTCCTCCAGGACCTCATCCATGTGGGCAACCGGAATAAAAGTCAGGGCCTCGCGGACGGTTTCAGGAATATCTTCGACATCCCGCTCATTGTCTTTGGGGATCAGGACCTTGCGGATTCCGGCCCGGTGGGCGGCCACTGCTTTTTCCTTCAAGCCTCCGATGGCTAGGACACGGCCCCGAAGCGTCACTTCCCCGGTCATGGCCAGGTCGTGGCGGACCGGCAGGCCCGTCAGGGCAGACGCCAGGGCTGTTGCCAGAGTAATCCCTGCCGAGGGCCCGTCTTTGGGGATCGCTCCGGCCGGGACGTGGATATGGATATCCCGCTCCTTGGTCTTATCCGGATCGATGCCCAGAGGGCCTGATCTGCTCATGATATAGGTCAGGGCTGCCTGGGCCGATTCTTTCATGACATCGCCCAGCTGGCCGGTCAGGATCAGTTTGCCCGTCCCCGGCATGACATTAACCTCGATCATCAGGGTATCCCCTCCGGCCCAGGTCCAGGCCAGGCCTGTGGCAACACCCACCTGGTCTTCCTTATCTGCCATGTCGAAGAAATATCGGGGCTTGCCCATCAGCTGTTCGAGATTCTTATCTGTAACCTGGAGGGTCTTCTTTTCACCTTCCGCAATTTCAATGGCGGCCGTCCGGCAGAGCCGGGCGATCTCCCGCTCCAGCTGTCGGACACCGGCCTCCTGAGTGTAACCCTGGATCAGCTTGGCCAGGCCTTTTCTGGAGACCCGGATATCCTTGCCCGTGAGGCCATGCATCTTCCGCTCTCTGGGCAGCAGGTGCTTGGAGGCGATCTCAATTTTTTCCGCCTCCGTATAGCCCGACACCTCAATTACTTCCATGCGGTCGTAAAGGGCATGGGGGATGGTATCGGCATTGTTGGCTGTCGTAACAAAGAGGACCTTGGACAGGTCATAGGGGATCTCAATGTAGTGGTCCCGGAAGG
>DUUZ01000177.1 GCA_012841255.1 Clostridiaceae bacterium | reverse complement strand
GGATGAGCCGTCATACATGGGGTCGGCCAGGACATACATGGAGAAGAGAACGTCTTTGGCACTCATGATGACGCCGTCGCTGAACGGGATGCCATTCTTGAGCACAAAGGTGTAGACCGAGGTGTCGCCTTCGATTTCCTGCGAATACTCGTAAGCAAAGCTGGGTGCATCGATGTTGGCTTCCGGCGCGCCGTCCTTGTTGTAGTAGAGCAGGCCGAGCTGGGTCATTCCCACCACGTCGGTGTCATAAGCCGAGGTGTTGAAGAAGGGGTTGAATTTGCCGTCCAGGGTGCCGGTGCTGACGACCAGCGGTACGGTGGCATTACTTCCCGTTCTCGGGGTGGCAAGAGCATCGTAGCGGTTCGCGGGAACGTCCGGCAGAACTTCTACGGGCGGAGCCTCCGAACCTGACGGATCTGTCGCGCTGCCTGAAGGGGCAACGGTATCAGTCGGGACGGCAGGCTTCTTATCGCAACCAAATGCTGAGAACACGAAAACGGCTACCAGCAAAATAGCAAGCGAAACCTTAAGTAACTTCTTACTCATAAGAACCTCCAATTTGATTAGAATTGTCATTACAATAGCATGCAAAAGCATTTTCTTCAAGCATTTCGGCCTGCGGCGGCCACCCAGGTGCAGGCTCCCTGCCCTTCCATTTCCTGCAAAAGGGCTTCCTGCAGGCCTCTTGCACAAATCCACCGATCCTTCCTGTCCCCCGGGATCCCTCCGGCAGGAGGTCGGGGACCCGGGGCCTCACCGCGTACCGCAAGGCACCTTAGGCAGCCTTCCGTCAGCCTATTTGCCCTCAAAAGGAGGGATCTCCTCCTTGTTCATAAAAGCGGACATGGCCCGCTTTTGGTCCCCGGTTTCAAAGCAGCGGCCAAAACCGCCCTCTTCCAGTGTAAGACCTTCATCCAGGGGGAGGTCCAGACCCATCCGGATAGCCCGTTTGGCCTCCCGGACTGCCGCCGGCGCCTTGCCGGCAATTGTTTCAGCCAATTCCCAGGCCCTGGGAAGAAGATCCGTCGCTGCGGTTACTTCCATGACCAGGCCCAGATCCCTGGCCTCCTCCGCCTTGATCCTGCGGCCCGTCATGATCAGATCAAAGGCCGGCATGGCACCAGCAAGGCGGGCCAACCGCTGGGTGCCCCCGAAACCGGGGGTGATGCCCAGGCCTGTTTCGGGGAAGGCAAAGCGTGCCCCATCCGAGGCCAGGCGCAAATCGCAGGCCAGGGCCAGTTCAAAGCCGCCGCCCAGGGCAAATCCGTTGATGGCTGCAATGACAGGAACCGGAAACTGGCTGATCTGCCGCATCAGGCGGCTGCCGAAGCGGGCGAGAATCTCGGCTTCCGGCCGGTCCATCCCCGCCATCTCCCCGATATCCGCCCCGGCAACAAAGGCCCGGTCTCCGGCGCCGGTGATGATGAGAGCCCGGATGCTGTCATCCCCGGCCAGTTCTGCCAGAAGTTCCGACAGTGTCTTGATCAGCTCCCGGTTGAGGGCATTCAGCCCCTCCGGCCGGTTGATGGTCAACAGGACCACTGATTCTTTTCGTTCAGTCAGGACAAGTTCCATCATTCTTCCCTTTCCACCAGAGTCCCGATTCCCATACCGCCGCCGATGCAAAGCGAGGCCAGCCCCCGCTTCACCTTCCGCTTTTGCATTTCATGGAGCAGAGTGACCAGAATCCGGGCACCGGAAGCCCCCACCGGGTGACCGATAGCGATGGCGCCCCCGTTGACGTTGACCTTACCCGGATCGGCATCGAGTTCCCGCAGGACCGCCAGGGCCTGGGCTGCGAAGGCCTCATTAAATTCAATCAGATCGATTTCTGACAGGGACAGACCCGTCTTTTCCAGAATCTTGCGGGTCGCATAATAGGGGCCCATGCCCATGACTGCCGGGTCCAGGCCCACCGAAACGCCGGCGGTCAGGACAGCCATTGGAACCAACCCCAGTTCATCTGCCTTCTCCCGGCTCATGACTACCATGGCGGCGGCACCGTCGTTGATGCCGGACGCATTGCCCGCTGTCACCGTTCCGTCTTTTTTGAAAGCCGGCCGCAGCTTGGCAAGGGCCTCCAGGCTGGCGTCATGGCGAGGATACTCATCGCTGTCAAAATCATATTCCCTTTTTCTTTCGACGATACGGACCGGGACGATCTCATCGGCAAATCTCCCTCTTTCCTGGGCCGCCTTGGCCCTCATCTGGCTTTCCAGGGCGAAGGCATCCTGATCTTCCCTGCTGATACCGTACTGTTCTGCCACGTTCTCAGCCGTGATGCCCATGTGGTAGTCGCCGAAGACATCCCACAGACCGTCCTTGACCATGCTGTCCACGATGGTGCCGTCCCCCATCCTGTAGCCGGTCCTGGCCTTGTCCAGAAGATAGGGGGCCGCCGACATGTTTTCTGTCCCGCCGGCAACGACGATATCCGCTTGGCCGCTCCGGATCAGGGCCGCCGCCATGGTCACGGCCTTCAGCCCCGAGCCGCAGACATTGTTGATGGTGCTGGCAGGTACCGTTTGAGGGATACCCGCATCCATGGCAGCCTGCCGGGCCACGTTCTGACCCAGACCGGCTGAAAGAATACAGCCCATGAGAACTTCGTCCACATCCTCCGGACGGATACCTGCCCGATGGACGGCCTCCCGGATGACGATCCCGCCCAGTTTGGCGGCCGGCACTCCCTGGAGTGTCCCGCCGAATTTGCCGACCGCCGTGCGGCAGGCTCCCAAGATAACGACTTCTTTCATATATGCTCTCCCTCTCCTATTAATAGGTATAAAATCCGCAGCCGCTTTTCCGGCCCAGTCTGCCCGCCCGGACCATGTTCTTCAAAAGAAGGCTGGGCCGGTATTTGGGGTCATTGGTCTCTTCAAGCAAGGTGTTCATGATGTCAAGGACGATGTCCACCCCGATAAAATCCGCCAGCTGGAGCGGGCCCATGGGATGGTTGGCCCCCAGCTGCATGGCCCGGTCGATATCCTCCCGGCTGGCAATGCCCCGGTCAAGGAGGTCCGCCGCCTCGTTGATCATGGGAATCAGGACACGGTTGACGATGAAGCCCGGGCTCTCCCGGCAGACCACCGCTTCCTTGCCGATGGCAGCCGCAAGCTCCAGGGCCCGTGCCATGGTCTCATCCGAACTGCCGGCACCCCTGATGACCTCGACCAGTTTCATGACCGGTGCCGGATTGAAAAAGTGAAGGCCCAGAAACTGTTCTTCATGGGCCAGGCCCCTGGCCATTTCCGTGATCGATAAGGAGGAGGTATTGCTGGCAAAAAGGCAGTCCGGCCCGCAGATGGCATCCAGCTTGCCGAAGAGCTCCCGCTTGGCCTCCATATTTTCAAAGATGGCTTCGATGACCAGATCCGTCCCCCGGGCATCCTCATGATCACAGGTCGGGGTCAGTCTAGCTAGGATTCCCATAGCTTCTTCCTCCGTCATCCGTCCCCGGCCCACCTGGCGGCCCAGTTGTTTCTCAATCAGGCCATAGCCTCCTTTCGCCAGTTCCGAAGTCCGGTCGAACATGACCGTCTCGTGGCCGAAGGCCGCAAAGACCTGCGCAATACCCGCCCCCATGGTGCCGCAGCCGGCAACAAAAACTCTCATTTTATTTCCCCCATTTCCATTTCTTTTCTTTTTTCCAGTTCCGTTACGATAAAGGCCGCCACATCCCCGGCATATTTTCCGGGTCCGAAGCCGGCATCAAAGCCCAATTCCTTGGCCAGTTCATGGCTGATCCGGGGCCCCCCCGCGATAAGCAGGAAGCGCTTGCGAAGCGATTCGGCCTCAAGCAGTTCCACCAGTTCCGTCATATTGCGGATGTGGACATCCTTCTGGGTAACTGTCTGGGAAACCAAAAGTGCATCCGCCTCAAAAAGAACGGCCTCCCGGATGAAATCCTCATTGTCCACCTGGCTGCCCAGATTCAGGGTT
>DUUZ01000176.1 GCA_012841255.1 Clostridiaceae bacterium | reverse complement strand
TAATCCGGGATCAGAGGGGCAGTTAATGGACCCAAAAAGACCAGGAAGACGCCGGTCACGATGAGAAAGCCTGCAAAAAGATGGGGCTTGTAGTCCCTGTTCTCATCTTCGGACCGGCGGTCAGGGATCCACTGCTTCTTTATGGCCAGTTTCTCAAAAAGAGCGTAGAGGACGGTCGACAGGGCCACGACGTGGATGACATTGAAATAAATGATGCCGGTCTTGGCAAAACCGTCCACAAAGATGGTCAGTGCGGTGGCAGCGATACTGAAAAGCACCATGCGGATCCCGCGCTTCATGCTGTTTCGGGAAAAACGTGAGCTGGTCCCGGAGACGGTCAGGAAAACCGTCAGCACGATGGGCCGCCCCAGTTCGTAAAACCAGAAGGAGTGCTGGAAAGCCACAAACTGCCGGCTGTAGATATCGTAGAGATCGGCGATTGTATGATGGAACATCATGAGAATGAGGGCCAGGCCCCGAAGAAAGTCAAGTTCGGGGATCCGGCCCTTGACTCTTGACTGATCCATGGACATGAAGACGCCTCCTCCCGGCTCTAGGATGAAAAAAGTTCCGGGAGATCAGAACTGATCTCCCGGAACCCTTGGTCTATAAAGTACTTCCCTTATTTCTTCCGCGGGTAGCGAAGGGCGGCCTGGGCGGCGGCCAGACGGGCGATGGGCACCCGGTAGGGGGAGCAGGATACATAGTCCAGACCCAGGATCTGGCAGAACTCGACGGATGACGGATCGCCTCCGTGCTCGCCGCAAATTCCCAGCTCCAGTTCGGGCTTGGTCTTGCGGCCGCGTTCCACTGCCATCTTCATGAGAGCGCCGACACCGACCCGGTCCAGCTGTGCGGTGGGATCCACCTCGAAGATTCCGGCCTCGTAGTAGGCTTCCAGAATCTTGCCGGCATCATCCCTGGACAGCCCGTAAGTCATCTGGGTCAGGTCGTTGGTGCCGAAGCTGAAGAAATCGGCTTCCTTGGCCACCTCGTCTGCCGTCACGCAGGCACGGGGGATCTCAATCATAGTGCCGACCCAGTATTTCAGGGTCTGGCCGGACTCCTGGATCAGGCGGTCGGCCGTGGGCTTGATCACCTTGTTCAGGAACTCCAGTTCCTTGACTTCACTGATCAGGGGAACCATGATCTCAGGCAGGACGGTAATACCTTCGGCCTGGGCTTCAAGAGCAGCCCCGATGATGGCTTCGGTCTGCATCTCTGCAATTTCCGGATAGCTGACGGCCAGGCGGCAGCCCCGGTGACCCAGCATAGGGTTGAGCTCGTGGAGCTCCGTGATGATCTCCTGCAGGCGCTCATAGGTAATCCCCAGAGCCTCTGCCAATTCCCGGACCTCGCCTTCGGCGGTGGGCAGGAATTCATGGAGCGGGGGATCCAGAAGACGGATGATGACGGGCAGGCCGTCCATGACCCGGAAGAGCCCCAGGAAATCTTCCTGCTGCATGGGCTTGATCTTGGCCAGGGCCTTTCTTCTTTCAGACTCGGTCCGGGCCACGATCATCTGACGGAACATGAAAACACGGTCAGCCTCGAAGAACATGTGCTCGGTCCGGGTGAGTCCGATGCCTTTGGCACCCAGATCGCGGGCCACCTGTGAGTCGTGGGGCGTATCGGCATTGGTGCGGACTTCCATGTCGCTGATTTCATCGGTCCATTCCATGATGGTCTGGAAATTATCGGACATCTCGGCGTCACGGGTGGCGATGCTGCCTTCATAGACGATACCGGTGGAACCGTCAAGCGAAATGAAGTCGTCGGGCCCGTAAACCTTGCCGTTGACGGTCAGGGTCTGGTTCTTCTCATTGATGATGGCTTCGGAACAGCCGGATACACAGCATTTCCCCATGCCGCGGGCAACCACTGCCGCGTGGGAGGTCATGCCGCCCCGGGAGGTCAGGATACCCTCAGAAGCCGCCATGCCCTGGATATCTTCAGGGGAGGTTTCTTCACGGGCCAGGATGACCTTGCGTCCATCTGCAGTGGCCACTGCCGCCTGCTCGGCCGTGAAGGCAATCTGGCCGGTCGCAGCGCCCGGCGAGGCCGGAAGACCCTTGGCGATCCGGGAGGCCGCCTTCAGGGCATCGGGGTCGAAGCCCGGATGCAGGAGGGCGTCCAGCTGCTTGGGATCGATGTTCAGGAGAGCTTCTTCGCGGGAAGTCAGACCCTCTGCCACCAGGTCCACGGCGATCTGCAGGGCCGCTGTGGCCGTACGCTTGCCGCTTCTGGTCTGGAGGATGAAGAGCTTGCCGTTTTCAATGGTGAACTCCAGATCCTGCATGTCGCTGTAATGGCGCTCCAGCCGCTTGGAGATCTCCAGGAATTCCTGGTAAACTTCGGGCATCTGCTCTTCCAGGTGGTCGATGGGGAAGGGTGTGCGCACACCGGCAACCACGTCTTCGCCCTGGGCATTCATCAGGTATTCGCCGTAGAGTTTGTTTTCGCCCGTGGCCGGGTTTCTGGAAAAGGCCACACCGGTCCCCGAGGTTTCTCCCATATTGCCGTAGACCATTTCCTGGACGTTGACAGCGGTCCCCCAATGAGAGGGGATGTTGTTCATCTGTCTGTAATAGACCGCCCGGTCGGTATTCCAGGAACGGAAGACCGCCTCGGTTGACAGGATCAGCTGCCGGTTGACGTCCTGCGGGAAGGCTTCGCCCTTCTCACGCAGGTAAATTTCCTCGAATTCGAGGGAGATCCTCTCCAGATCATCGGCATCAAGATCGAGATCGTCTTCGACGCCGCGCTCTTTCTTGACGCGTTCAAAAGCTTCCTCAAAATGGCTGCGGGAGATGTCCATGACGACGTCGGAGAACATCATGATGAAGCGGCGGTAACTGTCGTAGACAAAACGGCGGTTGCCGGTCAGCTCGGACAGACCTGCGGCCACTTCATCGGTCAGGCCAAGGTTCAGAACGGTATCCATCATGCCGGGCATGGAGGCCCGGGAGCCGGAACGGACCGAGAGCAGGAGCGGGCGTTTGGGGTCACCGAACACCTTGCCTGTTTCCTCTTCAAGCTGCTTGAGCGACTTGAATATCTCATCCTGAATTTCAGGAGCAATGGTCTTCTGGTCGCTGTAATAGCGATTGCAGGCCTCCGTGGTCACGGTGAAGCCGTTGGGCACCGGCAGGCCCAGGCCCGACATCTCTGCCAGATTGGCCCCCTTGCCGCCCAAAAGGTCACGCATGGATGCGTTGCCTTCTGCAAACATATAGACGTATTTCGTCATTCTAAATCCTCCCAAAGATTTATTTTCATCGAACGCCGCTTCGGCGGCGACAATAAGCTGTGTTTAAGGCAGGTCGAATCTACCTGCAAAATATGAGTTGAGTTCCGCAAGCGGAACCCGGACCTGTTCCATGGAATCCCGCTCCCGCACGGTGACTGCCCCGTCTTCTTCAGACTCGAAGTCGTAGGTCACGCAGTAGGGGGTCCCGATCTCATCCTGGCGGCGGTAGCGGCGGCCGATGGACTGGCGGTCGTCATACTCGCAAAGATAGTGGCGGACCAGTTCGTGGTAGACCTTCTCTGCTCCCTCCCGGAGTTTGTTGGAAAGGGGAAGAACCGCGACCTGAACCGGAGCCAGGGACGGGTGAAAACGCATGACGGTCCGGGTCTCGCCATTTTCCAGTTCCTCTTCGTCATAGGCTTCCGACAGGACGGCCAGCAAGAGGCGGTCAACACCCAGCGAGGGTTCCACGACGTAGGGGATATATTTTTCGTTCTTCTCCGGATCAAAAAAGCGCAGGTCCTCTTTCGAGTGCTCCATATGCTGTTTCAGATCGTAATCGGTCCGGTCGGCAATCCCCCACAGTTCGCCCCAGCCAAAGGGATAGGCGTATTCAATATCCGTTGTCGCCAGGGAATAAAAGGAGAGCTCCTCCTTGGAGTGATCCCGGAAGC
>DUUZ01000175.1 GCA_012841255.1 Clostridiaceae bacterium | reverse complement strand
TCCAGGGAGGTGCGCGCTTGTGTTAATCATCATTGGATTGCTCTTGGGGCTGCTTTTGGGCCTTTTAGCCAATGTCGCCCTGCCCGCTGCGCTGGTCCCTTATCTGGCTGTTTTCACCCTGATCGGGATCGATGCCCTGACCGGCTCCTGGAATGCCTTGCGGGAGGGCGGCTTTGAACCGCTGCGATTCCTGATTGACTTTGCTTCCAACCTTTTGGCCGGTGTTCTCATGACGGCGCTCGGCAACCAGATGAAGTACGATCTGTCCCTGATTGTCTCCTTTATTTTCGCCTATCGGATCTTCCGCAACATCAACTACATCACCCGCAAATTTTACATCCGGCTCCGGGCTGCAAGGCACCGCCGCAAGGGGGGCGGGGAGGGGCTGCCGCAGGAAAGCGGGGAGGACTTCATCTAGTCCCTGCGGAATAATCAACATCTCGTTAATACGTCATAATAGTGACAATTCTGTTAAAGAGTGTCCTGGGAAACGAAATCCCTTGCACCAGGCCTTCCCTTGGGTTATTATATTCGCTGTATAGTTGTCTTTTTATAGATGTAAGCTTGTAATGACAGCTTTGAAATTAGTTATTGCGCTGAAACCAGGCGGAAGGAGATAGGAAAAGTGACGGATTATAGTTTCGATATGGGGATGAGCGGAAACCTCTATGCCACCATCCGCGTCATCGGCGTCGGGGGAGGCGGCTGCAATGCGGTCAACCGGATGATCGAGGGCGGGGTCCAGGGCATCGAGTTTATCGCCGTCAACACGGACCACCAGTCCCTGCAGAGCACCAAGGCCAGTGAAGCCATCCAGATCGGCGAGAAGATTACGCGGGGTCTGGGAGCAGGCGCACAGCCTGAAATGGGCCAGAAGGCGGCTGAAGAGAACATCGAGGAAATCTCCAAGGCGATCGAAGGATCGGATATGCTCTTCATCACGGCCGGCATGGGCGGCGGCACCGGTACCGGGGCAGCTCCCATCGTTGCCCAGGTCGCGGAGAAACTGGGTATCCTGACGGTCGGTGTTGTGACCACCCCCTTCCGTTTTGAAGGTTCCAGAAGGCGGCAGAATGCCGAGAAAGGTGTCCGTGAACTCCAGCAGTACGTGGACTCCCTGATCGTTGTCCCCAACGACAAGCTCCTTGAAATTGCAAGTGACGATACCTCCCTGGATGAAGCCTTCGGTCTGGCCGACCGGGTGCTGCAGTACGGGGTGTCCAGCATCTCCGACCTGGTTGCGGTCCCCGGCCTGATCAACCTGGACTTGGCCGACGTCCGCCGGGTCATGACCAATGCCGGCGTCTGCCACATGGGCATCGGCCGCGGCAACGGCGAGAGCCGTGCGGCAACCGCCGTCAAGCAGGCCATGAGCAGCCCGCTCCTGGAGACCACCATCGAGGGTGCCCACAGCATCATCATCAACTTCACCGGCGGCCACGACATGAAGATCAAGGAGATCAACGAGGCAGCCTCCCAGGTCCGGGAAGCCGTTTCGCCGGATGCCGACATCATCTTCGGTGCCGTCATCGACGACAACATGCAGGACGACCTGGTCATCACCATCATCGCCAGCCGTTTCAGCGGCGAGGGGGCCCAGACCAAGGGCGCCCGCGTTGGTCAGCCCCAGGTGTCCGCTCCTTCCTTCAGCATTCCGCAGCGCCAGGTGCCGGCTGCGGGCCAGGCCCGTTCCACCATCGACGACCTGCCCGATTTTCTGCGTCCGCCCCGTTCCGGCCAGGGTCCTTCCACCCAGCCCACGGGTTTCAGCCGCAGCAGCCAGCGGTCGACCGACTTTGAGATGGCCGACATGATCAACCGGGCCACCGAGAATGCGGCCAGGCAGAATCAGCAGGCCCCCCGGGTCCTGGATGAGGCCCCGGAAGATGAGCGAGAGGCTCCGCCTGCCCGTCCCAGATCCGGACAGCGGGAAGGCCGGGTCCTGCCCTGGTTCCTGCAGGATGACGAGATGGACCGGTCCTGACAGATTAAGGATTTGGAAGACGGCCGCAGGGCTTGTCTCTTGAATAAAAGCAAGTGCGGCCGGGTCAATTGATCCGGTCGTCTTACGTACAGCAATCACCGGGAGGAGGCAGCTTCCATGAAGTGTCCCCAATGCGAGGCCAACGACGACCGGGTCGTCGATTCCCGTCCGGCCGAGGACGGCAGTTTCATCCGCAGGCGGCGGGAGTGTCTTGTCTGCGGCAACCGTTTCACCACTTATGAGAAAATAGAGGACATGCCCCTCATGGTCATCAAGAAGGACGGCAGCCGCCAGCCCTTTGAACGGCAGAAGCTGCTGATCGGCATCATGAAGAGCTGCGAGAAAAGGCCGGTGACCACCCGGCAGATCGAGGAGGTCATCGACGAGGTGGAGCGGGCGGCCGGCAATGCCCTGAAGCGGGAGATCAGCACGGCCGAGATCGGCGAACTGGTTTTGAAGCAGCTGCGGGGACTGGACGAGGTGGCCTACATCCGTTTCGCGTCCGTCTACCGGGCCTTCGGCGACATCCGGTCCTTTTTCAGGGAGATCTCGGATCTCCTGCAAAAGGAGGACCCGGACGGGACCCGGGGGCCGCAGGTCCTGGACGAGTGGGACGGGCCCTAGGCCCGGTGGGAAGGATTCAATATGGACGATTCAAAACGTGTCCTCATTGTGGACGACGACAGGAATATCAGCGAACTGCTCAAGCTCTACTTTGAAAAAGACGGCTTCGAGGTCAGTTCATGCTATACGGGGGATGCCGTCATGCCCATGGTCCGGGCCGTCAGCCCCCATGTCATCATCCTGGACCTCATGCTGCCCGGCATCAGCGGCTTTGACATCATGCGGGAACTGCGCCGGGAATCGGATGTTCCCGTCCTCATGCTGACCGCCAGAAGCGACACCCTGGACAAGATCATCGGACTGGAGCTGGGCGCCGACGACTATATCCTCAAGCCCTTCGACCCCAAGGAACTCCTGGCCCGGGTCAAGGCGGTCCTCCGCCGGTCCCGGACCCCCCTGCCCACAGGAAGCGGCAGCGGGGACAAGAAGGACATCGTCACCTACCCCGGCCTGACGGTCGACCGCATCCGCTATGCCGTCCGCATCGGCGACCGGGAGATCGACATGCCGCCCAAGGAACTTGAGCTTTTGTTTTTCCTGGCCTCCAACCCCAACCGGGTCTTCACCCGGGACCAGATCCTGGAACATATCTGGGGCATGGATTACTACGGTGAACAGCGGACGGTGGACGTTCACATCAAGAGGATCCGGGAGAAACTGGACATCATCGACCAGCCGGTCTGGCAGATCAAGACGGTCTGGAGTGTCGGCTACAAATTTGAGGTGAAGGATCCCGACGAACGGTGAGAAAACGGCTGTCCATCTACACGCGCACCCTCCTGATCATTTCTCTTTCCATCCTGGTCATCTTCTTTGTGCTGGGCTTTACCTACGGGACGGTCTACAGTCTGTCTGCCGACCTGCAGCGCAAGGAGGAACTGAAGCGCAATGCCGTCGAACTGGCCTGGCTGACCGAAAACAGAATGGACGCCTCCCGCCTGACCTTTACCAGCACGGACATCACCGGCCACATCTCCTTTGCCGCCCGGTCCACGGCCGCCTTTGTCTGGGTGGTCAACGCCAACGGGGAAATCATCTACCATACCGGCATCCCGACCGAGACCATCTCCCTGCTGGAGGGCAGCCCCGATTCGGATTACGGCGGCGATCCGCTCCTGCCTGCCCATGCCCAAAACGCCCTCCACACGGTCTACTGCGAGTCGGCCGACAAGACGGGCTTTGCCGAACTTCTGCCGGACGCCTCCCGCTGGCTGGTGGCCTCGGCCCCCATCGGCTCCCACGGCGACCTCTACACGGGGGAGATCATCCTGGTCAAGCGCCACCTGCCCCAGGGCCTGGCGGCCTTCTTCCTGGAACACAATGTCCCCCTGTCCTTTTTCATCGCCTACATCCTTTCGCTCCTGATCATCATCTGGCTGTCCAGGAACATCACCCGGCCCATCTCCCAGCTGGCCAAGACGGCCAATTCGGTCTATGCCGGAGATCTGTCGGCCCGGGTCCGCCTGGGCGGCGACAAGCAGACCCTGACCCTGGACGAGGCCGAATACGAGGATGTCTCCTCCCGGTCCAGGGAGGATGACCTGACCCGGCTGGTCCGGACCTTCAACACCCTGATCGCCAAGTTCGAGGAGCGGGAGGGACTCCACTCGGAGTTCCTGGGCAATGTCTCCCACGACCTGCGCACTCCGGTCACCTCCATCGGCGGCTTCATCTCGGCCATGCAGGACGGCACCATTCCGCCTGAAAAATTCGATTACTACCTGGGCATCATCAAGGAGGAAACCGGGCGGCTGGAGCAGCTGATCAACGATCTTTTCGACGACTCGGTCATGGAGGACTCGGGGGTCCTGAAGCAGGAGGTCTTCGACCTTTACGGCCTGATCCGCCAGGTTAAGCAGTCCTTTGAACCCATGCTGTCGGACAAGGGAATCAGCCTGGAACTGGTCTTTGACCGCCACTTCCAGGATGAGGTCCGGGTCGTGGCCGATGCGGCCCAGCTGACCCGGGTCCTCAACAACATCATCGGCAACGCTGTCCGCTACACCCCCCGCAAGGGGATCATCCTGGTCACGACCGACATCGGGGACCGCTCGGTCACCGTCTGTGTGGAGGACAACGGACCCGGCATCCCGGCCGAGGATCTGCCCTACATCTTTGACCGCTTCTACAAGGCCGACAAATCCCGCCAGGGGGAGGGGTCGGGACTGGGACTCTACATCGCCCGGGCCCTGGTCAGAAGGCACGGCCAGCAGATCGATGCCGGCCGGTCGGAAGACCTGGGCGGCGCCCGGATCCGCTTCACGGTGGCCCGGCCCTGACCGTTCATAAATAGGCTATATGTCGCAGATAGACTTGGATTAACGAGTGTGAAGGGAACGAACTGAACGGATGACAAAAGACAAAGCAGGTTTGATCATTCTCATCGCGGTGTTTTTACTGGCGGCCCTCCTGGTCCCCCTGTCCTGCCCTGCCCGGGAACCGGAGGAGCCGGAGGAAACCACCCTGCCTCCTCCTCATTCAAGCAGCCCCACCAGCAGCCGGACCACTGCCACCACCAGCCGGACCACCACCAGCAGCACGAGCAGTACGTCGGAACCCCCCGAGACCCTGCCCGATCCGGGACCCGATGAAGTAGCGGATATTTTCGCGGAAGTCGCACCTGCCGTCGTCTCGGTCCAGCTGTCCATCCCGGCCTCCTCCCTCTACGCGGCCCGGGAGGAATTCTGGAGCGGACTCATCGTGGATGAGTCGGGGATCGTGGTGACCAGCTTCAGTCTCATGGAGCGGGCCCTGGACTACAGGGGCCGCCTCCTGCCCGGTGCCTCCATCAAGATCTATGTCCGGGGAACCTCCCGGGCCTTTCCGGCCAGCCTGGCCGGCTACCGGTCCACCGTGGATATTGCGGTGCTGAAGATCGGGGATGCAGGGGAGACCCTATTCCCGGCGGTCAGCCTGGCCCGCGATCCGGGTCTTGCCGTCGGCTCCCGGGTCTACGGCATCGGCTACCCCCCGCTCATGATCAAGGAGGGGGGCCTTTCGGCCGGCTACATCACCTCCCTTTACCGGACCTCCTACGAGGAGGACGGATCACCCGTCGGCCTGATTGAAACCAGTATTCCCACCCAGCCGGTCTATGCCGGCGGCCCCCTGATCAATGAAGAGGGCCAGGTTGTGGCCCTGACTTCCGGCTATCTGAAGCGCATCTATGTCCAGCATCTGGGCTATGCCATCCCGTCGCCCGTGGTCTCCGATGTCATTGCCCGCATCCTGGAGGAGCCCGAAGAAGGGGTCAAGATCCGGGCTGAACTGGGCATCACGGTGCTGGGGGATGAGGACGGGGCCCGCCTGCAGGAAATGTTCGGCTACCCGGCCGGCCTCTACATCAGCGCCGTCAAGGCGGAGAGCGCCGCCTACACGGCCGGCCTCAACGAGGGGGATATCCTGCAGAGCATCAACGGCCAGCCCATGGAGGTCAACCGGGACCTTCTGACCTTTATGGACAAGCAGGCTGTGGGTGCCCTGGCCGAGATCATGGTCTACCGGCCCTCGGACGGGAGCACGCTCATCAAAACCTGTTATCTGCTGGAGGAATCATCGTGAAAACTGCAATGAAGGGGAGAAAACCCGGCAAGGCGGTCCTGAGGGAAAGAGCCCCACAAATCGCGGGGCTTTTACTTGGCCGCTATCCCGAGGCCGAATGTACCCTGGACCACCAGTCCCCCTTTGAACTTTTGGCAGGCGCCATCCTGGCCTCCCAGTGCACCGACGAGCGGGTCAACAAGATCACGCCCCATCTCTTTGACCGCTATCCCGACCTGGAAAGCCTGGCCGATGCCGACCAGGGGGAGGTGGAAGACATCGTCCGCTCCTGCGGCCTCTACCGGACCAAGGCCCGGGCCCTGCGGGAAACGGCCGGCATCCTGCTGGGCCGCCACGGCGGGCAAGTCCCCCGGAGCCGGGAGGAACTGATGGAGCTGCCCGGCGTGGGCCGCAAGGTGGCCAACCTGATCATGGGGGACGCCTTCGGGGAGCAGGCGGTGGTGGTCGATACCCACTGCGGCCGGATCAGCCGGCTTTTGGGCTTCACCACCAGCGACAATCCGGTCATTGTTGAGCGGGATCTGATGGAGACCCTGCCCCGGGATATCTGGACCCTGTGGGGGCATCTCATGGTGGCCCACGGCCGGGTCCTCTGCCGGGCCCGCTGCCGCCTCTGCTTTGAATGTCCGGTCCGCAGCCTCTGCCGCTACGGCCTGGCCCTGGACCCCGGCCTGGAGGAGGAGGGGGGCTGTGTCTGATCCTTCCGTCTGGCTGACGGAGCCGGTGACGGTCCTGCCCGGCATCTCCGACAAAAGAGCCAAACTCTTCCGCAAGCTGGGCATAGAGAATATCCGGGACCTGCTCTGGCTCATGCCCCGGACCTATGAGAACTGGCTGGACCGGAAAACCATTACTTCCTTCCGGGACGGCGACATGGCCGTCTTTGAAGCCTCCGTCGACAACGTCCCCTCCCTGACCCGCCGGGGCCGGCTGACCTATATCCGGGCCCGCCTGGCCGATGAGACGGGGACCGTATCCGCCGTTTGGTTCAACCAGCCCTGGATCGGGGACCAGCTGGTCCGGGGAGAACGCTATGTTTTCCGAGGCAAGCTGGAGACCGGCCGGGGACGGACGCTTGCCAACCCCGAATTCCGGCGCCTGGGACCCGGGGCCGGGGGCCCTGCCTTCCTGCCGGTCTATCCTTTGACGGCCGGCCTCTACCAGTCCAATATCCGGCAGGCTGTTCAGGCAGCCCTTTCCAACCCCCGGTTTTTTACTGAGGAATCCCTGCCGGCCCTCATCCGCCAGGAGGCCAAACTTGCCGCCGCAGACTTTGCCCTCCGCCGGATTCATTTCCCCGCCAATCAAAGGGAGATCGACCTGGCCCGTAGGAGACTGGCCTTTGAAGAACTCTTTTTGGTGG
>DUUZ01000174.1 GCA_012841255.1 Clostridiaceae bacterium | reverse complement strand
TACCCTTGATCTACCAGCGGATGGGGCTTGCTGAACGCAAAGAGCGGGTGGAGGAAGCCTTGAAGAGAGTGGATCTTTACGACCGCAGAAAACACAAGCCGGTGGAACTCTCAGGCGGCCAGCAGCAGCGGGTGGCCATTGCCCGGGCGCTTGTCACCCGGCCTTCCCTGGTCCTGGCCGACGAACCGACGGGCAATCTGGATTCCAGGACGGGGGCTGAAATAATCGATCTCTTCCATGAACTCCATGAGGCGGGAAATACGATCCTGCTGATCACCCATAATCCGGAGGTCGCCCATATGGCCCAGCGGGTGGTTCATATCCTGGACGGCCAGGTCCACGAGGAGGTCCGCCCATGATCTTTCAATCCATCCGTATGGCTTTTGAATCCATTACAGCCAATAAGATCCGTTCCTTTTTGACCATGCTGGGCATTATTATCGGGGTCATCGCCCTGGTGGTCCTGGTCTCCCTGGTCAGCAGTGCCTCCGATTCGGTGACCGAGCAGGTGGGCACCCTGGGGACCGACCTTCTGACCGTCATGGTCATGGATGACAAGGGGAATCCCCTGAAGCAAGGCGACCTGGCAGAGCTGTCACAAAATCCGGCCATCGGCCAGATCGCGCCCCTGACCCAGACCCTGGTGACAGCCAGGCACGGCTATGCCGAAGAAGCTGCCACGCTCTACGGAACCTATCCGGCTTACGGGGAGATCTATCGCTGGGAGATGAAAAGCGGCCGCTTCCTGAAAACCCCGGACATCGACAACAGCTCCTATGTAGCCGTCTTGAGTCTGGAGGCGGCGGAGAAACTCTACGGCCAGCAGGACCCGGTAGGGGAGTCCCTGCTGCTGGATGGCCGGACCTTCACCGTCATCGGGGTCATGGAGGAGGATACCTCCCTCATGAGCGTCATGACCACCTCCATCAAGATCTACGCCCCCTACGGCGTGTTGACCCGCCTGTCGGAGATGCGGGGCGGAATTTCCAATTTCGTGGTCACCCCCTCCAACCCCAGAAGTATGGATGAGGCAGAAGAAGCGGTCACAGCTTTCATGGAAAGGCGGCTTCGAAACGACAGTGACGCCTTCTATGTCTTCAACCAGTCCAGCCTTATGGAGGTGGTGGGGACCGTCACCGATATGCTCTCCTATCTCCTGGGCGGGATTGCCGCCATTTCGCTTCTGGTGGGCGGTATCGGCATCATGAACATCATGCTGGTGTCGGTCACGGAAAGGACCCGGGAGATCGGCATCCGCAAGGCCATCGGAGCCAGCCGGGGCAGCATCCTCTTCCAGTTCCTGATCGAGGCCCTGGTCGTCAGTCTCCTGGGCTGCGCCATCGGGATTTTATTGTCCTTCGGCCTGCTGCAGGTCGCCACCTTGATTGCGGGCGGCCTCATCACCTTCTTCCTGTCCTTCCAGGTGGTTGTGATCGCCCTGGCCTTCTCCGTGGCTATCGGGGTCCTCTTCGGCATCTACCCCGCCTACAAGGCGGCCGCCAAGCATCCGATCGAGGCCCTGCGCTATGAGGGTTAGCTATAGTTTTAAAAATGGATAATAGAAAAGGGCGGCCCGGCCGCCCATTTTCATGCAATAAATGTACCGGATTATTTGACCCGGGACTTGATGACTTCAAAGCCCACCTTGTTGATGGCCTTTTCGATATCTTCGATCCGGACCGCCTCCTCATCAAAATCGAAGCGGACCTTGCTGGTGGCAAAGGAGATCTTGAGTGTATCTTCCTTGATGCCGTCCAGGCTTTTCAGGGCACCGTCAATCTTCTGGGTGCAGGAGGGGCAGACGAGTGTTTCCAACTGGATATTTGCAGATTTCATGATCTTCTCCTTGGCTTTATTCTCTGCTTCCCAATCTATAGGAAGGCCGGAGTTTATACCGTAACAATCTCATGCCGTTCAGGATGACGACCAGAATGCTGCCCTCGTGGACCAGCATGCCGATGGACATGTTCATCCACTCACCGAAGATGAGGCTGGCCAGGAGAGCCAGGACGACACCGACGGCAATGACGATATTTTGAATCATGTTGCGGGAAGTCGCCTTGACCAGGCCCAGGGCATGGGGCAGGCGGCTGAAGTCCGAGTTCATGAGGACCACGTCGGAGGTTTCGATGGCCACCTCGGTCCCCGATCCCATGGCGATCCCGATATGGGCCAGGGCCAGGGAGGGGCTGTCGTTGACTCCGTCGCCCACGAAGGCCACGATTTCACCCTGACCGATCAGGTCTTTGACATAGGCGGACTTGTCCTCCGGCAGCATGTGGCCGTAGGCCCGGGTCAGGCCCAGTTCACTGCTGATGGCATCCACCGTTCCCTGGTTGTCGCCGGAAAGCATGACCAGGTTTTTGACGCCCAGCTTCTTCAAGCTTTCCAGATCATCTGCAACCCCGGGCCGGATGGGATCCCGGATTCCCATGAGCAGTTTCAGTTCTCCGTCGACTGCGGTCAGCACCAGGGAATGGCCGCTTCTTTCAAGCCGCCGCATGTCCTCCCGGACTTGTTCTGAAAGAGGGACTCCCTCTTCTGTCATCAGGGCCTGGTTGCCCACGATGACCCTGCAGCCGCCGACGGAAGCCGTAATCCCGCCTCCCTTGACCACGTGGGTGTCGGTGACCTCCAGATAATCGGTTTCGCCGATCTCATCCAGGACAGCCAGGGCCAGGGGGTGGTCAGATTCACGCTCGATGCTGGCCAAAAAAACCCGGGCCTCATCAATTCCGTCCCCGTAGGATTGCACTTCCGCCACCGAGGGCTTGCCCTGGGTCAGGGTGCCGGTCTTGTCAAAGATCATGGTGTCCAGACGGCTGAAATCCCGGATGACCTCGCTGCCCTTTAACAGGACGCCGTGGCTGGCCCCGTTGCCGATGCCGGCGACATTGGAGACCGGGACCCCGATGACCAAAGCTCCGGGGCAGCCCAGGACCAGGATGGTGACGGCCAGTTCGACATTGCGGGTGAAAAGAAAGACCAGGATGGCCACCAGGAGGATGGCCGGCGTATAATATTTGGAAAAGCGGTCGATGAAGCGCTCGGCTTCGGACTTGGACTCCTGGGCCTCCTCCACCAGCTCAATGATCTTTCCGAAGGTGGTGTCTTCCCCCACCCGGTCGGCGACAATCTGCAGGGTCCCGTTGTCCAGGAGGGTCCCCGCGAAGACACCCGAACCTGCCTCCTTGGCCACGGGGATGGATTCGCCCGTGATACTGGCTTCATTGATACTGCCCTCACCCGAGAGGACCCGGCCATCAACCGGCACCTTGGCCCCGGTCTTGACCAGGAGGGTGTCTCCCTCATCGACGTCATCGATATCAATTTCTTCAAATTCACCGTCATCCATCAATTTCCAGGCGGTCTCGGGGGCCATTTCAGTCAGGGCCTTGATGGCGGACCGGGTCTTGTTCAGGGTCCGCTGTTCCAGGTAGGCCCCGAAGAGGAAGAGGAAGGTGACAATGGCCGACTCCTCAAAGTTGCGGATGGCAAAGGCGCCTCCGACGGCCATGGTGACCAGGACGTCGATGCTGACCACCTTGACCCGCAGGGCCTGGTAGGCCTGCAGGGCGATGGGGATGAGGCCCAAAATAGAGGCGGCAACCAGGAGGCCGGTGAAAATCTCCATATAGCCTGCGGTCCACCTGATGATGAAGGCCAGGGCGATCAGGATGCCGTTGATCAGGGCAATCTTATTCTTGTTCCGGAAAATAAAGCGCTGCATGAAGGATCAGTCCGCCTTGTAGGCTGTCTCCAGCTCCGAGAGCATCTGGTAGACCGCTTCGTAGGTTTCGCAGACATCGCAGGGAACCGTATAGCCGTCTGTAATCTCGTGCAGAGCGGAAAATTCCCCCAGGAGGTCTGCCTGGGGGTCGTTTTTGGCTTTTTCCATCAGCTGATCATATAGTTTCTTGACTTCATGGAATTCCGGGTGGGTTCCCCCGTGAACACGGGCGACAACCGGGACATAGAGTTCGAGTTTTTCTTCATTCTTCTTCAGGGTTTTCGTAAAATCACTCATCTTGGAATCCTCGTTTTCATTTATTGATCCGGCAGGATTCTAGCATAAGAAGAGAAAGCGGGCAGTGTCATGGCATACCGTCGGAGTCTGGCCTTTGTCAGCGGTCAGCCGCGGGTCGGCCCCATCCGGATGCCTTCAAGCAGGCCGGGCGTGCCGTAGGGGAGGCCGTGAAGCTCCCGGCCCAGGTGCCAGAGATAGGCACCGCCCTTGGCCCGGCCCTCCTCCTCGATGAAGTTATTGACAAAAAGAACCGGACGGGCCAGGATCTGGGACCTTTCCCGATATTCTTCATAGATAGATTCATGCCATTCCTCCACCGGATAGTCGCAGTGGACCGGCCAGAGGAAGAGATCCGTCTCCAGATCCCGGTCGATGATATCCATGAGCAGATGGTCCTCCCACAGGTCCCCGCAGATCAGGGGCGTCATCCGGATGCCCTCCAGGGTGAAGGTGGGGAAAACACGGCCTTCCCGGTATTCTTCCTGATGAAAATTCCTGGGCTTCCAGCCCTTGGAGATCCGGCGGTAGTGGCCCCGGATTTCACCTTTGCGGTCCAGGGCGAGATAGGAGGAATAGATGCGTTCGTCATCGATTTCATGAAAGCCGAAGGCCAGGGCCATGCTGTGTTCTTTTGCCCAGCCCCTTATTCTTGAAATCTCGGGCCCGTCCAGGGCCAGGGCCTTCATGGAGTCGGCCCAGTAATTGAAGGACAGGCCTTCAAAACCCGTGAGAAAGGCCTCCCCGAAAACCAGGAACTGGACTCCTTTTTCCCTGGCCGCGGCAATGGCCTCCTCCATGACCCGGAGGTTATGCTCTGTGTCGTCCAGGGAGGAAGGAACCGAGAAGCAGGCTGTTTCCAGAAGATGCCGGGGCTTGTCTTGATGCGTCATAAGAACCTCCTTATCCTGAAAAAAGACCGGCCGCCCCCTGTGCTGGAGACGGCCGGCTGGATCAGTCCTGTTATGGGGTATCCGGCTACTGGTCCGCCTCCAGCGGGATGAAGTCGAATACCGTGACATCAAAGAGACCAAGGTCGGTCAGTTTCAAAGCCGGAATAACCGGCAGGGACATGAAGCAAAGGGTCATGATGGGCTCAACCTCGGGGCTGACGCCCAGCTCACCCAGTGCGGTCTCATGGAGTTCCGTCAGTTTATCATTGACCCACTCACCCGATTGGTCGCTCATGATACCGCCGACGGGCAGAGGGAGACGGGACAGGACCCGCCCGTCCTTGACCAGGATGACCCCGCCCTCCTGTTTGATCAGTTCCTCCACGGCAAAGGCCATATCCGCATCCGTGGTGCCCGACACAATAATGTTGTGGGAATCATGGGCGATGGAAAGGGCCACGGCCCCCTCTTTGATCCCATAGCCCCGCAGGAGTCCGACAGCCGCATTGCCCGTGTTCTTGTGGCGTTCAATGACTGCGATCTTGACGATGTCCCGGTCCGGGTTGTGGATGAAGTCCCCTGTCTCATCAAGCTCGACTTCCGCCGTGCCCTTGCCGGTCACGACCCCGCCGGGCAGGATGTCGATGACGTGGACCTTGTTTTTCGAAAGTTTCAGTCTCAGTTTGTCAATGGAGAAATCCTTGACATGGACACTGCTTCTCACAGGTGAAATATCCGCCCGCTCAACCGCTGGCAGGTAGCGGCCTTCCCGGGCCACTTCAAGGCCGTCAATGAAGACGTGGCGGGCACGGAATTCCTCCAGGTTGTCGACCAGGGCGATGTCGGCGCGGAGGCCGGGGAAGATGGCCCCCCGGTCTTTCAGGCCGAAGGCCTCGGCCGCATTCAGGCTGGCCATCTGCACGGCGGTGACCGGATGGATACCGTGACGGACGCATTTTCGCAGATGGTCGTCCAGGTGGCCCTCTTCAAAGATGGTCTTGGGCTGGCGGTCGTCGGAACAAAGGAGGCAGCGTCGGGCGTTGCGCTCGGTGACGACGGGGAGGAGGGCCTCCAGATTATGGCAGGCTGAGCCCTGCCGCATGAGGATGTACATGCCATTGGCCAGCCGGTCCTGCATTTCCTCTGCAGTCGAACACTCGTGGTCGGCCAGGATACCGGCCGAGGCGTAGGCGTTCAGTTCCTTGCCTGAGATCCCCGGGCTGTGGCCGTCGATCAGTTTATTGACTTTCTTGGCGGCGACAAGTTTGCCCAGGACCTTGGGGTCGGCATGGATGATACCGGGAAAATTCATGAATTCGCCCAGGCCCAGGATCCGGTCATCGGCCAGGGGACCTTCCAGATCTTCGGCTTCCAATATGGCCCCTGCATTTTCGAAGGGTGTTGCAGGAACGCAGGAGGGGACAACGTACTCGATATGAAGGGCGGCCTTTTCGGCTGCATCCAGCATGTAGCTGATGCCCGTGAGCCCTGCCACATTGGCAATTTCGTGGGGGTCGGCGATGATGGTGGTGGTCCCGAAGGGCACCAGGAGCCGGCTGATTTCCTCAGGTGTGACAAAGGCGGACTCAATATGGATATGGGCGTCGATCATGCCCGGGATGGCGTAGAGCCCTTCTGCATCCAGGACTTCCCTGCCCTGGTAATCACCCGTCCCTGCAATCAGGCCCTTGGTGATGGCGATGTCTCCTTCGCGGATTTCCCCCGAACCGACATCGACAATCCGGCAATTCTTGATGACAAGGTCGGCAGGCTCCCGTCCCGCCGCGACATCGATCAGATGTTTCAGCTCTTCATGGTTCATATAAGCCTCCGTTTTGCTCCAAGCAACAGGTATTTATATTTGTCATTATCTTACCACGGGTCTCCCCTTAAAGGATTGACCAGACGACCCGGACGGATTCTTGAAGCTCGATGTCAGCGGCCTCAAGTTCCGGCATGAAGTCGGAGAAGGCGGCGACTCCCAGGGCCCGGCTGCTCTTCATGACCTCGCCCCGAAAGACCTGGTCCTGCCAGGCGTAGCTGATCTGCAGTAAGGGGCCCAGCTCTACCCCGGAGGCGGCGGCCAGCCCTTCTGCCTTCTTCTTCGAGTCCTCGACGGCCCGCTTTAATAGTTCTGCCTTGGCAGGCTCGGGGTCAGATACGGTGTAGTTGAGGTTGAACTCGACGGGGACGCCGCTTCTCAGCATGGCGGAGAGGACCTGCCCCAGCCGCTCGTTGTCCTTGGGGAAGGTCAGGCTCATCCGGTAGTCGTACTCATAGCCCGCGAGTTTCTGGCGGTAGATGCCCCTTTCGTCGGGTTCATTGTCGTAGCGGCTATTGACGGAAAAGGACTGGGTTTTCAGGTCCTCCTTGGCAAAGCCT